>JABMQV010000800.1 GCA_013203065.1 Desulfobacteraceae bacterium
GGGCCACATCATTCAAGGTGCCCTCTAAGGGCTTACGCAAAAATAACTTCGCAGAATTGGCGCCCAAATTTGGGTCAGATTTGGCTGCGCCGATTGAGCAAAACTACCTCCATCACAATCCAAAAATCTTGATGCTCAAACCTGAAATTGCGATGATCAACCCAGCCAGTGCATGGATGTACCTTTCCATGAAATCGAGCTTCACGTTCATGATGCCCAAAGAGGTCCCCACCACCACACCCAGCATGGTCAGGATAGTTGTCACACCAAAAGCCATTGATACCAGCAGCACATCCATCCAATTTCCCTGTGCAGCAGGGTACATCAGCATGGGGATTAGCGGTTCGCATGGCCCAAGAACAAATATTACAAACAAAACCCACGGGGTATATGATCTTGCATCACCGTGCAGATGGGCATGTCCTCCCAGATGGTGGTGCCTGTGTTGATGGTGATCACCTGCATCGTGGTCGTGATCGTGGGTATGTTCGGAGGCCCGCAGCCCCAAACGCAGCCCCCAAGCCCCATAGGCGATACCAAAACCGATCAAGAGCCAGGTCGCCAGTTCACCCCTTATCGCCTCAATTCCTTCCACTCGGTTGAGCGCAAACCCAAAGGCGACACCCAGTAACCCCAGCAGGACCGAACCCAGCACGTGGCCAACACCGCAAATAAGGGTGATCCAACCTGTTTTTGCCAGCGACCAGTTCCGAGCCTTTCCTATTATTATAAATGGTAGATAATGATCCGGTCCAATTAATGTGTGGATAAACCCGATACTCAGGGCGGTAATGATCAGGATGTTTATATCCATAAGATTTCCCTCTAATACGCTCCGGTCTGTGCCTCTCCGGGGCTCTCTTTCCGGCCTCCCTGGTCCTTAGGAGCAAGATTGCCTCTAGACATCTTCCCACCACCTGGGTATTCTTTTCCAATAAATCCAGGGCGTATTGACCTGAGACACCATTCTTTTTCGTCAGGGTAATGATAACGACATGCTCTTTTCAACATTTAATACCAATTCCATCCGTGCCAGGCTCCCTATTATTACTGACTGGCTGGACCAGATCCGGCCGGATGTCCTATGTCTTCAGGAAACCAAGGTCCAAGACAGAGATTTTCCCCTTCGCAAATTTCAAGATTTGGGCTACCAGGCCGTCTTCAGTGGGCAGAAGTCCTACAATGGGGTCGCCATTATCACCAAAAGACCGGTCAGTGAAATCCGATCAGGTCTTTACGGCGTGTCTGGTGAAGAAGCCCGTTTTATTTCCGCCCAGATTGCCACCCTACCGGTGATAAACGTATATGTTCCCCAGGGATTCGCTCCGGGAACTGAAAAGTTCAGGTACAAACTTCAGTGGTTGACAGACCTCCTTGCCCATATGGAAAAGGAATATGATCCCGACAGGCCCCTTTTGATGGCCGGCGATCTTAATGTGGCGCTCGAGCCAATCGACGTGTTTGATCCAGAAGGTCTCAGGGGGGAGGTGGGATTTCATCCGGATGAACAAACGCTGATGCGCAAGCTATTAGACTGGGGGCTGGTAGATATTTTCAGAAAACATCATCCGCAAGGCGGCCATTACACATTTTGGGATTACAGGATTCCCAATGCATTCAAACGAAAAATCGGCTGGCGGATCGATTATCTCTTGGCAACAGCACCCTTGGCGGAAAAATCTCGGGGCGTCTGGATCGACACACAAGCCAGGGTCCTAGAAAAACCTTCGGACCATACCTTCCTTGTGGCCGAATTCGACATTGTCCTTTCTCCCTGATTTTTTCGCTATTTTCGGTGTTCTCTCACCCCCGGTCCCCACTTTTGACCATAAGCGCCACAAGGATAATTGCCAGCTGCAATGCCTGATTCAAATGGAATTTGAGGGACACAGATCAAAAATCACACACCGGTCATGGTCAGCTCTCCTTGCCATGCAAACGTCCCTTCCGTGATAGATGAGGAGATCAGAGAAACGACGCCACCTTTCCTTTGAAATGATCCCTTCCAAGTCCTTTTCAATCTTGTTCGGATCTTTATTTTTGGTAAAATCCAATCTTATAGAAAGTCTCTTCACATGGGTGTCCACCACCACGCCAGGGACATCAAATGCCGCACCCAGGACGCAGTTTGCGGTCTTTCTTCCAACACCCGGCAGCTTGAGAAGTGCTTCCATTGTGGACGGGACTTCACCCCCGTAATTGTCCATCAACCCCCGACAGCAACCTTTGATCAATTTTGCCTTGTTTCTGAAAAATCCTGTGGGCCGGATGTCCTCTTCCAGTTCAGAAATGGGGGCTTTGAGATAATCCTCTGGGCCTTTATATTTTTCAAAGAGGGCCGGAGTAACCTGATTGACCTGCCTATCTGTACACTGGGCTGAAAGAATCGTCGATATCAGGAGCTCAAAAGGGGTAATGTATTTGAGCGCCGTTTTTTCTCGGGTATAAAGGGGGTCCAGTGTATCGAAGATCACCCGTGCCCTTTCAATTTTCTTCTTCAAACCCTCCACCACCACTCCCCTGACTGCCCTGACGACCCACCACCCGCATCACCTTACCCCCGTGAACCCATAGATTGGGTGAGGTCACTGGATAAAGCTAAAAGGCCCTTCCTAGGGTTTAGATCCTATGGATTCAAAAAAGGTTCATAGAGATCGGAAGTATATGTAAGAGCCAAAGTGGTGTCAAGCAAACTGCCCGCTAATTTCGTATTGACACTGTTTCCCTTTGGGCTATCATAGAATGTTACGACAATCCTCTAATCGCCCTGGGTAAGGTCAGGCATGAAACCTGGAAAACATTTCACATATCCTTTGTTTCTTATCCCTCTCTCACTGCTATTTCTGGGTGCATTCCTGCTCAAATCCACAACTGGCAACGCTGAAAATAGGTTTCCAATTAAACCCCGAGAGAAGAAAAAGGGGGCTCATTCAATGGCCTTACCGGGTGGAAATGCAAAGAAGGAGGGGAAAATGGCTGGCGCGGACCAATTGACAGAGGAACAGGGCAAACAACTCCTAAAGGTTGCAAGGGAGACGATCGAGCAGGAACTTTTGAGTTCAAGAGAGGCCAAAGACCCTGACCCTGATTTTCCCTCCGCGTTTCAAGAACGGCGGGGCACCTTTGTCACCTTAACTATTGGGGGGAATTTGAGGGGATGCATAGGGCACATAATCCCTCAGGAATCCTTGATTGAAGGCATCAGGATCAATGCCATCAATGCCGCATTTAGGGACCCGCGATTCCATCCTATTACCAAGAGTGAATGGAAAAGGGTCAAAATAGAGATCAGCATCTTGACGACTCCTGAATCCCTCAATTACTCCGGTCCGGATGACCTTTTAAAGCAGCTGCGCCCGGGCGTAGATGGCCTTATTATTAAAAAGGGCTTCCACCAGTCCACATTTCTTCCACAGGTCTGGGAACAGCTACCGGAGAAAGAGGAATTCTTGGCCCACCTCTGTCTAAAGGCAGGCCTTAAAGGAGATGCCTGGAAAAAAGGGGGTCTGGAAGTCTCCACCTATCAGGTGCAGGCCTTTGAAGAATAGCCCTCCCCAGTGAAAGGTGGCGTGCCGGTGAGCCTAAGGCGCCTGATAATCTGGTCAATCATCGGCACAGGTATATCCTCAGTTACCATCCAACTCCTCACCATCAGGGAGTTCCTGACCCAATTTCACGGAAATGAAATCACCATCTCCCTGGTCCTCTTCTCCTGGCTCATGTTGACAGGCCTGGGCAGCCTCGTTGCAAAGCCATTCAGGCACTCTTCACTGAAGGTCTACACCCTGCTGACCCTGATGATCGCCCTGTGGCCCCTCCCACAGATGATTCTGATCAGGGGTTTCAGGGAGGCACTCTTCACTCACGGCTCTTCTCCCGGTTTCTACACCATCTTCCTATATATCGTGATCACGGTTGCCCCTTATTGCTTGCTTACCGGCTTTATCCTCCCCTATGCCCAGAAGGTCCTGGGTGACCATCATCACCATTTTGAAAGCGGTGATCTCTATATCACCGACAACATCGGAGACATCCTGGGTGGCGTCTTGTTCAGTTTTGTACTTGTTTA
>JABMQV010000801.1 GCA_013203065.1 Desulfobacteraceae bacterium
ACTTAAGTCAGTCAGACGAATCATAAAAGCTCATGAAGTTCAATTAGTGAATTACCTCGTTGCGACGGGAAAGCCAGTAGGACTGATTCTGAATTTTGGAGAAAGCAAGGTTGATATGAAACGCAAGATCAAGGATTTGAACTGAGAGATCAACAAGATAAGAAAAAAATCATGTTTATCCTGTTGATCCTGTCAAAAATAGTTCAACTTTTACAAAGGAGCTTTGTTATGCATCGAAAACGAGGACTATCGCTCTGGTTTTCTTTTATTGTTCTGGCTGTAACGCTGATAATATGGCAAGGGTGTTCAGACGAAAATGTACCGCCAAAGGACAAGGGCACTATTGCTTTGGTCAACGGAACCGTAATCACAAAGGTTGATTTTGACAGGAAAATGGGCTTACTCAATCAGGAATTTTTGAGGATTGGGAAGACCCTGAAGGACGCAGAGCGTTCTCTACTTGAAAGACAAGTCTTAAACGAGCTGATCGGCACTGAATTGTTGTATCAGGAGAGTCAGAAGCAAGGGGTTGAAGTTGATGACAGGTCGATTGAGAACGAATTTGAGAATTGGCGAAAACAATTCCCCAGCGACAAGGAATACAAAAAAGCCCTAAAAAAATGGAACACTTCCGAGGATGAGATCAAATCCCAATTCAAGAGAAAGGCAAGCATCGCCACGTTTATCGACAATAAATTTTCAGACAAAATCGTTATTTCCGAAAAGGAACTCCGGGATCTTTACGATTCCGACCCCCAGTTTTCCAAACAGCCCGAACTTGTCAGGGTTAGCGACATCCTGATCAAGGTTGAGCCCAACGCGGACGACTCTGTGAAAAATGATGCAAGGAAAAAGATAGAAAACATCAAAGGAAAGCTAAACAAAGGCGAAGATTTTGCTATCCTTGCAAGGGAGTACTCCCAGAGTCCAAGCAGCAGTAAAGGTGGGGACCTCAATTATTTCAAGCGGGGGCAAATGGGAAAGCCTTTTGAAGAGATCTCTTTTTCACTGAAGCCAGGAGAAGTGAGTGAAGTCATCGAAACCAAATTCGGTTATTCTATAATCAAAGTTGTCGACAGGAAACTTGAAACCACCGCTCCATTCGAAGCCGCAAAGAAAAAGATAGATGAATATCTGAAAAGGACAAAACTTCAAGGAGAAATAGCCAAATACCTGCAGGAGTTAATGAAAAAGGCAAAAATTGAAGTCGTCCACAAAAGCGACTTGAAGGGCACTGACCTGACAAAGAAGTGATTAAACAATTGGAATAATGGAATAGTGGAATGTTGACCTCAAAGATGGCCACTTAAAAACCCTTAATTTCAATGGGGGATAGAATTTCTGAGACGTCAAATTAGCTATTGCGCAGCGTATCGCTCTTGATTTCAAAAAGTAGAGAGATGTCACGAAAGGAATGTCATGCTCAAGAAACAAGCCCACATAAGATTGACACTTTGGCTGCTGACCTTCGCCTTTGTCGTTCCTCAATTGGCATTTGCCAAAGATAAGGCAATAAACCCGGACAAAGCGGCGGATATCAAGGAGTTAGTTGAGATGAGCCGCCTGGAAGATGTTGTGCTGCTCTCCGCAAATAGCGTACTGGATCAGATCTTGCCTATGTTGAAGAAGGCAATGGCCACAAAAAACCCGGCAGTTATTGAGGCAGTGCTTGAAATTGCAAAAGACACAACCCTGTCGTTGGTAGAACGTCAAATCTGGTCCCCTGGTGGTCTCGTGGATAGAGTGATTCCCATATACGATAAACATTACACCCGTGGAGAGGTACAGGCCCTTATAAAATTCTACAAAAGCCCATTGGGACAGAAAGTGGCCTCGCTGAAGCCCCAGATAACAAAGGAGGGCATCATGGTTGCCGAACAATGGCTAAAATTCCTCAATCCTTTGCTGGTTCAAGCGATAAAAATGAGTTTGGAAAAAGAGGGATATGTCGTGGTCAAAAAAGATCAGAAATGAATCGTGCCTGAACAAAAAGCCATGTTCAGGCACGATTTCGGGTCAAAAACGGGTGGCTTTCCGCTTCTTATTTCTCCTTTTCAAAGGAGCGCAGCTCAAAGACAAAATCATCATAAACTCTGTTGCCGGGTTCCAGTTTGAGGGCCTTCCTTGCGTTGAAGAGGGCCTTGTAAACGTCCCCCCTCTTCCACCATGCATATCCTCGACCATAATAACTTTGTGCCAGTCCAGAGTCTATCTTTAAGGCCGCGCTGAAATCTTTTATGGCTCGCTCATATTCTCCCTGTTGCAACCAAGCCCATCCCAGGCCGTTATAGACAGAAGGCAGTTCTTCTCGCTGCTCCCCGAACTTTAGCGCCACCGAATAATCATCAATGGCCCGGGCGTACCCCCCCTTATAGAACCAGGCATCCCCTCTTGCCTTATAGATGTTAAAGAGTTCAAATTCAACCTTGGGGGTAACGGCTTGTGACCCGGCCTTGCCTCCTTTGGGAGTCAATTCCAGGGCCCTGTCAAAATCAAGGATAGCTCGCTCGTACTCACGATTCTTATAATAGGCTAGCCCGCGGTTATAGTAGACCACGGAATTATCAGCTCCTCCAGGGGCCATTTCGAGGACTTTTGTGAAGTCCTCAATAGCACGATCATATTCCCCTTTCTTAAACCAGGCGTCTCCTTGAGTAAAGAATTGGTCAGCGTACTTGTTATACCCTCTGGAATTCGAACACCCTAAAAAGAAAAGGGCTCCAATCACAAACAATAGTGCCGGTCTATATAGGTGTTTTCTCATCGTAATGTCGCCTCCTTTCACCATGCATTCTGAAATCGGCTATTCCTCTTGGGTACAGTTAAGGATAACGGCTATCCTTGGAAATACCCCCCTTATTCACCCCAGGAGTATACAGCAAGCGAAATCATGAGTCAATCCAAAGAAAAAGTTCCTCAATGCCCTCTTATTAACGGCCCTGCGCTCCCTTGACAGACCCATGTGTTTCCCATATTCTTCATCCAAGGTGTTGAACCCAAGCATTTACTAAGGGCCTGCGCAGGTCCTAAGATTTCCTCACAAACCAGACTCATAGTTCTAATTTGTTGCACTCCGCACGGATGGTCCGGATTTGAAACCTAATCTCTGGTCTGATGAAAAACTTCCATTTCAGGTAAAAATTGGCTTCGATCAGTAAAAACTGGAAAAACTGGTATGTAACCCTGTTGACGGGTGCGGTGGCCCTGACCTTGGGACTCGGCTTTTCCAGCACAAATTTTGGACAGCATGCGGACGGCCTGCTATTTGATACTGTGGCGCCACTCCTTGGCTCACCGCGGGAGGTTGACGACCTGCTCGTTATTTTGATCAGCGAAAAAGACTACGCGTCCTCCAGAACACCCCTGGCCCTGTGGGGCACCCACCTGCTTCCCCTGCTGGAAAAAATTAAAACCGCCGCGCCAGAAGCCATCGGCCTGGACATGATTTTGCCCCAGTTCCCCCTGGCACGGATAGCCAAGGATCATGACAGGAGGGTATTTAAAGGGCTGAAACGGATATCAAAATCCTGCCGACTGGTCTCCGGCTATGGTATCACCTCCAACGGACAAATAAAGGAGCCCTTCGTTTTCTACCAGAAGAT
>JABMQV010000802.1 GCA_013203065.1 Desulfobacteraceae bacterium
CCTTTACCGTGACCCTTCCGCTCCACAGGGGAACCCGCCAAGATAAATAACCCGCCGCCCAGCTCACATCGGGGCAAGAACCAGGCGTATGCTCTCAATAATCCCGAACCCCACTCCAGAAATCCTATTATTTCTCCTTGACTTAATGAGAAATTACCTCAGATTTATTGTAAAATTACGTTATTACTGTTTTTATCAATTTTTGGTCATAAAATTAGCCAAAATTTTTGCTTGACAAACTGAAATAATTATAATAATAGAAAAATCAAGAATAAGCCAAAACCTGAAAGGGGCTATCTGATGGAGGATGTACTCACCGTATATAAGGCCAGCAAACACTGTAATGTCTCGGCAAAGACTATTGTCAACTGGATCGATGCTGGGCACATAAAGGCCTATAAGACCGTAGGCGGGCATCGCCGAATAAAGAAGTCGGACCTTGAGGCCTTTATGAAGGGGCAAGGAATTCCCATTCCGGAGGAAGATCAGGAGGAGGGGCGGAAGCGAGTTCTGGTGGTGGATGACGACCCTATCATTGTGGAAACGATTGTTCAGGCCTTGGAAGAAGATGAGCACGACTACGAGGTCATTTCCGCGTCAGACGGTTTTGAGGCCGGCCTGCAGGTAAACCATTTCAAGCCCCATCTGTTGATACTCGATATAATGATGCCGGATATCAAAGGCTACGAGGTCTGCAAGAAGATCAAGGGGGATGAGGAAACCAAAGATACAAAGATAATCGTCTTATCGGCATATCTGGACGAAGAAAAATTTAGAAAGATGGAGGAGTATGGGGCAGACATCTGCTTTTCCAAACCACTGCCATTGCCCCAGCTCAAGGTGGAGGTGGCGAAGTTGTTAGGATTGGCGATTGATGATTGATGGGTGTTGATTGAATTCAGTCAATGGTTAGTTGTCATTGGTCATTGGGTGCAGGTGTCAGGTGCCGGTCACTGGGTTTTGGTTACGGCCGAAGGCCCGTATTGGGAGGCATAGAATGAAACTCAAAGAAGCCTTGGAGAAAAAGAAGTTTGCAGTCACCTCTGAAGTCCAAGCGCCTGTTGATGAAGAACCGGAGGCCTTGGTCAGAAGGCTGGAATTGGTGCGCGGCCGCATTGATGGTGTCGCGGTGCCGGAGTTGGATATTGAGGGGTTCCTGGGGGATACCATCAAGACCTGTGATCTTCTTAAGAAGAATCGTTTTGAATCTATTTACCAGACCACAACCCGGGACAAGAGCCGACTACAACTGGAAAAAGACCTCCAGCTTGCCCATGAAACAGGGATTGAAAATCTCCTCGTCTTTACAGAAGACTATAGGATCACCGGCGACAGTCTGCAGGAGATGATGTTTTTTCATGTGGATTCCGGGAAATTGGCTTCGGTGCTGGAACATATGCGGGGAGGGGTTACGGTGGAGGGCAAAGAACTACCCTCCAAGGCGGAATTTGTTTTGGGTTCAGGCGTTGAATCTGGTTGGGGAAGAGATGTGCCGGATCTGGAATTGAAAGAGATGGAAGAGATGACCAAGATCGGTACCGGTTACTTTTTGACCACACCCGTATTTGATCTGGACAAGTTCGAGAAGTTTATGAAACAGACCCGGAGTTTTGGCGTGCCGGTGATGGCCGAAGTCATGATCTTGAGGACAGCGGGGATGGCACAATTTCTGAATCGCCACTTTAAATCAGGACTCATCCCGGACTGGATGATAAAGAAACTGTCAAGCGCCCCGGACAGGCAAAGGGCCAGTATTGAGCTTTTTGCAGACATCGTGAAGGGCCTCAAGGACCTCTGTGAAGGGGTGCATATCATAACCATCGGGGGGGAAGAAAAACTGAGGCACTACCTTGATGCGGCCAAGTTGAAGTAACGGGAGCCAAGAATTGGAAGATATAGGCCTCACCATCGATGGGAAGAAGATTAGTTGTGCGGATGGGACGAACATCCTGGAGGCTGCCGAGCAAAATGGCATAAGGATTCCGAAGCTTTGTTACCATTATGAGCTTGAGCCCTATGGTGCCTGCCGTTTGTGTCTGGTTGAAGATAAGAAGACAGCACGTCTTATGGCCTCCTGCGTTACTCCCGCTACGGCCGACACGGAGATCCTGACCAATACCCCACGTATAATGAGACACAGGACCAATATCGTCCGCCTCTTGATGGCAGAACACCCGGAGTCCTGTATCGTATGCAGTAAAGGAAACCGGTGCCAGTTGCGTCAGATTGCCGCCGATCTGGGTCTGGGTCAAACAGATCTCTACAGCATCCCCAACTACAAACCGCTGGAACAGGCAAACCCCTTTATTTCAAGGGACCTGAGTAAATGCATCCTGTGCGGAAAATGCATCCGTGCTGACCATGAATTGGTTGTGGCGGGGGCAATCGATTACAACCTCAGAGGCTTCCGATCCCGTCCCGCAACGGTTCATGATGTCCCATTAGAACATTCCAACTGCACCTTCTGCGGCACCTGTGTTTCCATCTGTCCTACCGGCGCCCTGGCGCCCGTAAATACGCGGTGGGTGGGGACCCCTGAGAGGGAGTCCTTCTCCATATGTGGTTTTTGCGGCGTGGGCTGTTCCATTGCTGTGGGTCAAGCAGGTGGCAACATCATAGAGACCAACCCTTCTCATATGCCAGGGTCAGTCAATGGCGCCACGCTCTGCATCAGAGGGCATTTTGCCCACGATTTTCTGAATAGCGACGAACGATTGACTCAACCCATGATCCGCAAAGAGGATAAATTGGTAGCCACCTCATGGGAGGAGGTATTGGATACAGTGGCCAAACGGCTCTTGGAAATCAAAGAGGAATACGGGCCGCAAAGCATCGCCTTCTTTGGTTCTTCAAAATGCTCAAACGAGGAGAACTATCTCTTCCAGAAGATTGCAAGGAACTTTTTGGGCACAAACAATGTGGACAACGGGGGCTATGTGGCAGGAAGGTCGGCCATTGGGTTGATTGACCAAAGGACCGGCGGAGGATGCAGGATCAATCCCCTTACATCCCTTCGAAAGGCAGAGTCGATTCTGGTCTTGGGCGCTGACCCGAGCCATTCAACTCCCGTGCTGAGCTATTATCTCAAGAGGGCCTCCAAAGATGGGGTGCCTGTGGTGCTGGTTGACCCCCGCAGGACCGATCTGGTTCCCTTCTCCAGTGTCTGGTTATCTGTATCCCCGGGAAAGGATATGGACTTGATCAACTGTCTTGCCGGGCTTTTGTGGAAGAATTTTTCAAATGATCAAGGTTTTGTTGAACGGTTCACGGAAGGATTTACCAGCTATAGGGATGGTCTTTCCTCCTTCAATCTTGAAAGGCTTTGTGTGGCGGCCGGAGTAGATGTGAGGGCCATGGAGCAGGCCGCAGGTATATTGAAGGGTAAGAAGATCGCCTTCGTGCTCGGACATGGCATTACGCAACAAAAAAAGGCTGTTCAGTGCATAGATGCCGTTATAAACCTTTCTCTTATGACAGGAAGTCTGGGATTCAAAACGGGTGGAATTTACCTCCTTTCAACGGAGAACAACGAGGTAGGGGCATGGGATATGGGGAGCGTGCCCCATGCACTTCCGGGTCGCCAGCCAATTGGTGAGGATAAGGCGCGGCAAAGGTGGGAGCGGACCTGGAAGACAAAGATATCGCCTGATCAAGGCCTCAACGTGGTTCGGATGATTGAAGAGGCAGAAAAAGGCAATCTCAAGGCCCTGTATGTCATGGGAGAGAACCCGCTTCGTTCTCTGCCCCAGGGAGAGAGGGTTAGAGAGGCATTGAAGAGGTTAGATTTCCTGGTGGTTCAAGATATCCTTGCCAATGAAACATCGCAGATCGCGGATGTGATCCTGCCGGGGGCGGCCTCCTGTGAAAAGGCAGGGTCCTTTACCAGCATGGAGGGAAGGATACAGTCTGTCGAACCTGTGGTGTCGCCCCCGGGGGATGCTAAGGCGGACTGGGAGATTCTGGATACCCTGACCCAAAAGATGGGTTCCCCGAGACGTTATGGCTCCCTTCGGAGGGTAAGGTCTGAAATATCCCAGGCCATACCCATGTACGTCGAATTGGATGGACAGAGAGATGTGGGGTGGGTCAAGGTGGTGAGCAAAAAGGCCCTTTTTGGGGCGGATGGAGGGGGTGAGGCCATTTCCTTTACGGC
>JABMQV010000803.1 GCA_013203065.1 Desulfobacteraceae bacterium
CCTGAATCAGAGGTTATAAGCTGCTCGGAGTCTATTTCTCCGGCATTTGAAATCAAATCCTTAAAACTCCTGTTATGATCATATACGGAGCTCAGGTAGTGGTATTGGGTCCAGAGCTGGATGTGTCCCTTCCATGCTTCCACGGTATCGGTCAGCACAAACGCCCATTTGTCCGGTTTCAGCTCTAGGGCAGCCTCAAAAGGGATCGGCGTGTATTCCGGACAATCTCCTTGATTCATCTCTTTTGCTAACCCAAGAAGGTTTATGTCGGAGCGGTAGACTTTTTTCAAAATAATCAACCGGTCTTTAAATCTCTCTGCCTTGGCACCATCCGGGATCATTTCTGCAAAAACAGCCCCTGCTTCCACAGACGGCAGTTGGTCTTTATCCCCCAATAAAATAAGCTTTGTTCTTGAGGGGTCGACTGCCCGCAAGAACCGCTCCATCATGACGACATCCACCATTGAAACCTCATCAAGGATTATAACGGACGCGGGGAGGGGGTTTGTCTCACGATAATAGAAATCATGAGTATAGCCCCTGTATTTAAGGATCTTATGTAGGGTGCTTCCCTTTAGATCCAATAGATGCCGGTCCTTTTTGGAAGGCTCTTTGACGGTATTTATACTATACCTAACCGCTTCGGTCATTCTTTGTGCCGCACGCCCGGTCGGCGCTCCCAGAAGGATGTCTTCTTTTTGTATCCCATCCCGCACCAGACACCGGAGAATATTTACCATCAAAGAGGTCTTTCCCGTTCCCGGGCCACCGGAAATAATGGAGAACTGGGAATTCAACGCCAGTTTAATTGCAGCAATTTGGTCACGATCTTTTGTGATGGGTTTGCCTCCCTTTGAAACACGGATGCAGTGTTCAGGAGTAAAAAGGGTTCGGATGTCGTCTTCCACTTTCTTCTTTGATACGGTCCCAGATGTTTTTGTCAGCAGTAGGGCTTCCATCCGAGCTTTAAGACTTTTCTCATAAATATAATACTTTTGAAAATAAAGAAGCCTTCTATCTTTGGATTCATCCAGGATTAACGGCATGTAATCATCGCCATTTTTTGTAATAAGCCTTTCATATTTGTCTTTTTCGAGACCGGATAAGAATCCCCTCGCTATTCTCTCTGCCTTTCTATCTGGGAGGAAAGTCCCCAATCTGTCTGATAGTGTTTTTCTATCAAGATCCAGGCAGAGACTTCCTTCCTGCAATACCCCGAACATGGTCATCAAAACCGCAAAGAGAGGAGCGTCATCCTGATACCCGCCGAATTCAAGTAGATCACGGGCAGTCAAATAATCCAAGAACGGGAGTTCCAATTTTCGGGAATTGACATAAATAGGCTTCATGTCTTCACTTGTCTTCTCCTTGAGGATTTCAAACTCCAGGAGCGTGTCTGAGAATTTAATTTCTTCTGTGTTTATTTCTGACATCTCACAGAGACTCCCGGTTTAAAGTAGTTCGGATTTCAGATTTTGGATTTGACTCCCTTTACAGGTTTAGAGAGCGGTGGAAAGAAATGGCCGAACACCACCTTACCCAGCGTTATTGAGAACTTACCCCTATTCCTGTGGTAAATCTGGTGGTACGAATTCATCATGCAGCATCGATCCAATGGTTTCACACTGCAATAAAAAATCGATTCTCAGAAAGCGCCGGGGTTTTTTGCAACATCTGGGTTCAGACAAATTTCAAGTTTCAAGTATCAATGCCACTTCTTGTTCAAGTTGATCCAAGGGCCCCAACTCATGGGGGGGAACATGGTAAATTCCATCTCCATTACCACTCCCCATTCCTCGAAGATAAAAATAGAAAACTCCCCCAAAGTGCCTTTCTGGATCAAACCGGTCTCCCAAGACCTGTTTCAACCATCGCAAGGTCGCTACTGTGTATAATTTGTATTGAAGATGATAATCGGCATGATTCATGTTTGATAGCATGGACTCATGGTGATAACCTGATTCAAGGTAGTTTGATTTCCAGTCTGCAAGGTAAAATTTTTGATCGTGATTAAAGACCAAATCCACAAAACCCCTGATAAACCCCCTGTTAAATTCACAGTCCAGGATTTTTTCCGTTCTGTGAACACCTAAAGGGAATGGATAGTAAAACTCCACTTCGTGTAACCGCTTTCTCTTATCGAGCTGGCAAAGGGCAAAATTATCACCAACCTGACCGATGGTGGTGGTCAGTGTTTTCCAAACAATCTTGGAGATATGTTCTTCCCATCGTTTGTCTATGCGATAGATCTCCATTTGCCTCAAAACGGTGCCTTTTGTTCCAGGGTTCATAAGCAAACTTCGGGCATCATTTTGGTTTCTGGAGGCAATGGTCGCGACCTCCTCAAAATCAATCTTTTCTAGGATATCATGAAACAGTAAGCCCACGGAGATCCCTCCGGGCATCTCATCAGGTGGTGCCACGGTTGAAATGATCTGTGTGCTTTGAGAGGCAAAACTTTCGTCGTCTTCTTTTGCCGTTTCCTTCATTGCCTGAAACCCGATTTCCTGTTTTTGTGTTTCCGCTAAAGGGGCTCTTTTCGTGTGTAGACCGGAAAATGACTCCAGTTGGATTTTTCTGTTCTGATAATTCTCTTGAGAGGGGAAGAGCTCTGATTGGCCTGAAATATATGTTGTTGGCTCTTTCTTTGTCTCATACGACCCGGTCTTCTCCATGGCGGCGCCGGAGTGGTGGTCGTGCCCCAACCATAAGACATCCCTGTCGCCCGCGCTTTCCGGAAAGGAGTTATGTATCGCCGGCGCAAGCAGGCGGGTGACTGGTCCCACCCACGGATAGTTGGAGTCACAACGATAAAATGGTAAGTAGAGCTTGTATTGGGATCTGGTTGATGCAACATAATAGAGGCGTTTGTTTTCATCGGCTTTTTCACTGTCGTGCCTGCCTTCCACATCTGATTTTGCCAAATCCACAACCTTGATTGCATTTGAAGATGGGCCTTTTTCTTCGATCTCGTGATAC
>JABMQV010000105.1 GCA_013203065.1 Desulfobacteraceae bacterium
CTGCGGGTTCTATTGCAGGCTGGTGCCGGGAGACCAGCGGAGGCATCTCCCACTCTTCCAACCATTCAGCGATGATGGCGAGCAGTGTATCTCTTTTCATATTGTTTACCTTGGTAAACAGATTAAGGGTAAAATGTTTACTTGCCAGCCCCTATTTCTAAACTAACTTTCAGCAGATAGTGAAAAGCAAGGTGAATCACAAAAGAGGAGATGGGAAAATTATTCGGCTGGACCTATTCGTTAATGAGTAGACGGGCGTGTGCTGTTGAGAAACAACTCTCGGGGGATGATTTGGGTATGGATAGACTTGGTCGGGTTAATGTGTTAAGAAGCAGGGACTACGGGGCTTACACGGACTCCCACGGTATAAAATTTTATGGTGGAGAAATACACAATTCCCATCATTGAAGATACGCCTTTAGGCCGTATAGGTGAATCAGAAGAAGTGACCAAAGTCATTGCATTTCTAGCTTCCAATGATGCGTCGTTTATTACCGGTGCAACAATCCCTGTTTCAGGGGGCTGGGGAATTTAGCGAGAGAAACTTTTTTATTCGATTATCGAAAGCACCGCCATTTCTTTCACGTATTTTTTCGCCTATCCAAATAACAGTTAATAGGAAAGGAGTAAGGCGTTATGAAAATTACTGATGTCAAAACCTATGTGGTCAGCAATCCCCCACCGCACCAAGGGGGCCCGTATTGGGTTTTTCTCAAGCTCACCACCGACGACGATATAATGGGTTTCGGCGAAGCCTATGGCGTGCCGTTCCATCCCCACGTTGTAGCCAAAATGATCGAAGATGTTGTCGAGCGTTATGTGATCGGCGTCAGTCCCTTCAATATCGAAAAGCTATGGCGCATCATATATTCCAGCGGTTTTACCCAACACCCCGATTTGGGGCTTATGGGAGTGCTAAGTGGCATTGAAATGGCCTGCTGGGATATTGTTGGAAAGGCGCTAAACCAGCCCATCTACAACTTGCTCGGCGGACAGGTTCACGAAAAACTTCGTTCCTATACTTACCTCTATCCAGCGCCCGAAGATTTGATCCCAAAGGACGAACCCTTAGACGCCCTGGCCATAGGCGACGTCTTTGGAGACGCAGAGCGTGCCCCGTTGCGCGCCACCCACTACGTTGAACAAGGTTTTACGGCGGTGAAATTCGATCCGGTCATGCCCATGGGAGCATTCGATCCCAGACAGCTTTCGCTTGCCGCGCTCGACAATGCAGAAAAGGTGATCAAGAACATGCGTGATGCGGTAGGTGTCAGGTGCGATCTGCTGGTAGGCACCCATGGCCAGATGACCACTGCGAGTGCCATCCTGCTGGCCAAACGGCTGGAACCCTACCATCCCCTGTGGTTTGAGGAACCGGTGCCGCCAGAAAATCTGGATGAAATGGCGCGCGTCGCCCGCTCAACCTCTATACCGGTCGCTACCGGCGAGCGGCTCACCACAAAGTATGAGTTCGCACCGTTACTGGAAAAACAGGCTGCAGCCATTCTGCAGCCCGCTTTAGGCAGGGTCGGGGGTATTTTAGAAGCCAAAAAGATCGCTGGTATGGCCGAAGCGCACTATGCCCTTATTGCGCCGCACCTGTACTGTGGTCCCATAGAAGCCGCTGCCAATATCCAACTCGGAACTTGCAGCCCTAATTTCCTTATTCAGGAGAGCATCGAACGTTTTGGCGGCTTTTATGCGGAGATTTTAAAATCGCCGATTCAGTGGCAGGATGGCTACATCATACCGCCAACCGAACCGGGGCTGGGTGTTGAGCTGGATGAGGAAGTTGCGGCCAAGCATCCCTATGAAGGCCCTATCTTTCCCGAAATGGTAGAAGACCCACTATAGGCTCCGCTGAATAAAGACTGCCTGCGAGCCGCGAAAGAGTTGAACCAGTTTTTTATGCGGGACTTCTAATTGGTCGGTCGTTGAGTTGGTTGATAGTTGTTGTTGGCTTGGCTTGACCGTTTTCCCAGCGATTGACGGTGACATAGCTCACGCCCAGCTCCCGGGCCAGATCCTCCTGGCTCAGGGCGAGTTGTCGGCGGACTTCCTTGGCCATCAGGGAACAATCCGGTTGGATCGGTTTCATGGAACCTCCCAATGGCCGCCCTTGGCAGGGCCGATACGGCGAAGCCGGCCTGCTTGTCGCAATTTGGCAATCTGTTTTTCAACGGCCCGGGGAGTGATGCCGATTTTTGGGGCAATTTCCCTGACCGACAGCCCCGGTTCGGTTTTCAGCAATGCCAGAATTTTCTCCGAACTTTTCACTGAAGCTTCGCCGCGGCAGGTCGAGGAATGGGTGTCACGGCTTGATTAGAGCGTTGACTTGAACATTGAACCCTCTTTAGATAATGTGATATCCATGTCAAGACTTGATGATCCATGTGCTATGTCAAACGGGGCGCTTCACAAACGCGGAGGTGGGAAAGTTTTTTGACTTAACCTATTCGTCAGTCAGTAGACGGGCGGATGTTGTTAGAAAACAACTCCCAGAGGATGATTTGGGTAGGGATAGGTTTGGCCGGGCCAATGTGTTAATCAAATTTGATACCAGATAAAAGAGCTAAGGAGAAAAATTATGGAGCCATTACACAAAGTCATTTTCGAGCCGATGAATATTGGGGAGATTCAGCTGGATAACCGCATCGCTCTGGCCCCGACCCATGTCGGGATGGGGGATGAAACGGGAATGGTAACCGATCAGCAGCTCTGCTATTACTACACGCGAGCAACGGGTGGGGTGGGCCTCGTCATTGTTGAAATCACAGGGGTTACGGGCCGTTTCGCCTTTATCGCAGGACGTGGGCTGGGCGCGGCATCGGATCGAAATATTCCGGGTTTGCGGGATCTTGCCAGGGTTATCCATTGGGGCGGGGCCAAGGCATTTATTCAGCTTGCCCCCGGGCATGGGGCCCAGGCCATGAGGCATCATAAACGAAGGCCTCTTGTGGGCCCTTCTGATGTACCGGCCCTCATCCAGCAGGATGGGCTCCCCAAGACTCTACAAGGGATTGCAAAGACCTCCCCGGAGCGTCCCCAACCCCTTGAGGTGGAGGAAATTATCGGACTCAAAGAGGCAACGGTCAGGGCCGCTGTTCGTGCCAAACGGGCAGGGTTTGACGGTATAGAGGTCCATGGGGCACACGGATATTTGCTCTGCCAGTTTACTTCTCCCTACTATAACCGTCGCAGCGACGACTACGGCGGTTCTCCGGAGAAGCGATGGCGTCTTTCACTCGAGACTATCCACGGCATCAAAGAGACCCTGGGAAAAAACTTCGTCGTGGGTTATCGATTTAGTGCCCGTGAGTGGATCCCGGGAGGGCTTGATCTTCCCGAATCCATTGAGATGGCAAAGGCCCTCCAGGGGGCTGGAGCAGACTACCTCTCGGTGAGTCAAGGGTGTTACGGTGCGGCAACACATATCTTTCCGGCTGGGGAAGGTGCCATGACGGAAGATGCTGCGGCGATCCGAAAGGCGGTCTCCATCCCTGTCATGTGCCCCAATTTCCAAGATCCCGACAAGGTTGCCGGGGCCATCTCAAATGGTTCCGTAGACCTGGTGGCCCTCTCAAGAGCCCTTCTGGCAGATCCATTGTGGGCCATGAAGGTCAAGGAAGGAAGAGCTGCGGAGATACAAGAATGTAAGCGATGCTACCAGTGCGTTCAGGGGGCTATCGTTGACCATGTTCCTGTTCGTTGCCCTGTTAACCCCAGACTAGGTTTTGAGCGTTTTGATGCTAAGAGTTTTCCCCGGCCGGTGATAGGGCAAGGTGGATCGTAGAATATCTGCGTACGCTGAAAAGAATGTGCTCACGTCTGCGCTTGACTCTTCTTATTCGAGTGGCATTGTGACTGACATTTGAAGCAATAGTAGTAGTTTCCTGTCATGAATGTTTGCCACATCTCCCTTAAACCGTGCCCTCTCAAGAGTTCCCGGGCCTCTGCCTCCGGTTTCTGGATCAGGTCGGCCATGAGATCTCTGAAAAACCGGAAACCATACTTGAAAATTCTATCTCCGCAGAGTTTCTTGTTGATCTTCCCTTCCCCTGTCAAGGCTTGAGAGGGACAGGCCTCTATGC
>JABMQV010000804.1 GCA_013203065.1 Desulfobacteraceae bacterium
TGATATTCCTTCACCAGAAGTGCCTTGACCTGGATCCTTTTTGATTCCACATCCTCGTCATTGATACCGTAGTTGCCGATCAAGGGATAGGTCATGGTCACCATCTGTCCAGCGTAAGAAGGGTCGGTCAGTATCTCCTGATAGCCGGACATGCTGGTATTGAAGACGACCTCACCAACAGATTCTCCATGACCCGTAAAGGAGCGGCCAGTAAATACCTTTCCGTCTTCCAGGGCTAAGACGGCCTTTGGCTCACCAGTTTTCACGGACTTTGACTCCTCGCCTCCTAAGATCTTCCTTAATCTGTCTGATGGTATAGGTGCCGAAATGTACGATGGATGCAACAAGTGCCGCGTCTGCCTTGCCCGTTGTCAATGCGTCATAGATATGGTCCATGTTTCCCGCTCCTCCCGAGGCAATCACAGGGATGGTGACATTTTGAGAGATGAGCGAAGTGAGGGTCAATTCGTATCCATCCTGAGTGCCATCTGCATCAATGGAATTCAAACATATTTCACCCGCCCCCAGGGTCTCTCCCTTCTTGGCCCACGCAAGGGCATCAATCCCCGTAAACGTCCTGCCGCCGTTAATCACGATCTCATAACCGGATGGGATCGTCCCGGAGGGTGCAACCATCTTGACATCCATGCCCAGCACCATACACTGGCTCCCAAAGGCCTCGGCTCCTTGTGAAATAATCTCAGGGTCTTTGACCGCCGCACTGTTTACACTTACCTTCTCAGCACCCGCCAGAAGCACGCTGCGTATATCCTCCACGGTTCGGATTCCGCCCCCCACGGAAAAGGGAATAAAGATTTCTTCGGCCACCCGGTGCACCACGTCAAGCATGATATCCCTTCTATCGCTGGACGCGGTGATATCATAAAAGACAATCTCGTCTGCACCCGCCTCGTAATAGAACTTTCCCATTTCCACGGGATCGCCAACATCCACATTTCCCTTGAATCTAACGCCTTTTGTGGTCTTGCCATCCCTCACGTCAAGACAGGGGATGATCCTCTTGCTCAGCATATTTTCCGTCCCAATTGCAAAAGTTTCTCAAAATTCCCAGACCCGCCCGGCCACTTTTCTCCAAATGAAATTGGGTCGCGATCAGATTTCTTGTCCCTATGATGCTTGGGAATTCAATGCCGTATTCTGTCTCCCCGATCAAATGGTCTTGGCAGGCAGGAAGGGTATAGTAGGAGTGGACAAAATAGAACTCATCTCCCGGCATGGTCCCCCGAAGAACGGGGTGTTCTTTGAGGATACGGACACCATTCCAGCCCATCTGTGGAATCTTGAGCTGTTCGGCATCACAAGAGAGTAGGGGTGAGGGAAACCGTTTTACCTCACCACGGATCAGGCCCAGGCAACGGGTATTGTTCTCCTCGCTTCTGTCCAGGATGACCTGCGCCCCCAAACAGATCCCCAGGATTGGTTTCCCGTCAAGAAACGCCTGGGAAAGGACCCTGTCCAGACCCATTCGTCTTAAATCATCAATGGCCTTTCCCGCAGCCCCCACCCCGGGAAAAACGATCCTCTCGGCGTCAAGTATTTCATCTTTGTTATTCGTGATACGGCAGGAATACCCGAGCTTATTCAAGGCCCGCTCCACGCTTTTTAGGTTTCCTGCTCTGTAATCGATGATGGCAATCATCACATAACTCTTTCGGTCATAAACGGTGTTTACTGTAAATAAGTCTTGATTCCCAAGGCTGTTTTTCTTCCATCGGCGATGGCTCTGACAATCAGGGACTGGCCCATGGCCATATCCCCAGCAACAAAAATTCCGCCAAGTTTTGTCATCCCGTGGTCATCGGCCTTTACATTCCCTTGGCTATCCAGTTCAACGCCGAGTTCCGCCACGAGGTTGCTTTTCTCTGGCCCCAAAAACCCCATTGCCAATATTACAAGATCGGCTTCTATCTCAAATTCGGTGCCCGCCTTTTCTACAGGCACAGGAGGACGGTTTACGTCAGAAACCACCCATTCCACCTCTGCGCACCGAACCTTTTTTACCATTCCCTTTTCACCCACAAATCCTTTAGTCATTATTCATTATAGACCAAAACAA
>JABMQV010000805.1 GCA_013203065.1 Desulfobacteraceae bacterium
CCCGCCAGGAATACGGCAACTGGCTAAGAAAAGGGGATGTGGTTGTGTCAACCGCAACCCATGAATTTTTTGGCATGGCGGTTCTTGAGGCGGTACGGGCCGGCTGCAGACCTCTGCTCCCCAACCGCCTTTCCTATCCTGAAATTTTCCCTGAAGGCTTTTTGTATGATGAAGAGGCATTTTTAAATCGGCTCATAGAGACCCTGGAGCGCAAAAGACTTACAAAGGCCCGAGCAGAGGAATTAACAAAAAGATTTTCCTGGGAATCACTTGCCGGTGAATATGCTGGGCTGTTGTTGGGGTAACGGGACGTTCGAATTAGGGAGACCTAAAAGGACGTTAATTCCGTTGAAACTCCCGAGGCAATCAGATACCTTCAAACCCGTATTCCGGTTTTGATTGGAGGATCACATGACAGGGGAAGGTATTCAAGTAGTGTTTGAGGATTCTATTGTTCATGTTACATTCCGGGGGAAAGGTGAACTGAACCTCCTGGACCGGGAACTTATCGTGGAACTGGACGAGGCCTTAGAAAAGCTGGAAGTTGGTTCCGGGCAACGTGTTGTCATATTGAAGGGTTATGGAGAAAAGGCTTTTTCCGCAGGCGTGGATGTGGGAAAAATGAAAGAATTTTCTCCTGCAGAGGCAGAAGGTTTCATCCTGTGCCTTCATTCGGTGATGAGGAGGATAATGAGACTCCCACAACCTGTCATCGCCGCTATCGTGGGGCCGTGCCTGGGAGGTGCGCTGGAGTTGGCCATGGCCTGTGATATAAGGGTAGCTGCTGAAAACGCCCTGTTCGGCTTACCCGAGATCCGAGTTGGTATCCCCTCAGTCATAGAAGCTTCTCTGCTTCACCTTATGATCGGATTGGGAAGGGCCCGGGAGCTCATCCTGACTGGAGATACAATAGATGCCAAAGAAGCCTGGCGTCTGGGTCTGGTGAGCCGGCCGGTCCGGTTAGAACAATTGGATCAAGAAACCATGAAGATGGCAAGGCGGTTTCTCCGCCTGAGCCCCTTGATTTTATCGACCCAGAAGGACATCCTTGACAAATGGTTGAATCTGGGGGAAGAGGAAGGGGCCCGATACAGCGCCAAAGCCTTCGCACTCTGTTTTGCAACAAACCATCCCCGGGAGGGGATGGAAGCCTTCTTGCAGAAACGGCACCCCAAGTATTGAGATATCAACCGAAAAACGGGACGTTGGCCCAAAGGGTGCGCCCCTTTGCCCTGGCTAATTCTTTTTAGTTGAGTTTTTAGACGGTAACCCTAATGAATTCAAACCAATCAACAGTTCCAAGGAAACGTTGGATGATCATTTTTTCATCATTTATTGTGATGATGATCATCAGTATCTACCAGTATTCCTGGTTCTTGTTTGCTTACGCCATTGAGGCACAGAAACATTGGGACCTTGCAACAATCGGTCTTACCTTCACTATCTTCGCTTACGCGGCAACCTTTATCCAGCCTTTGTCCGGTTTCATCGCGGACTCCTATGGCCCCAGAAAAGTAAGCGTTGCAGCCGCAACGCTTGTGGGGGTCGGTTTTATTCTGGTTTCTTTCTCGACTTCTCCAAAGATGCTCTATCTTTATTACGGCATAGGTGGCCTGGGAGTGGGCGTTCTTTACGGCATTTCCACCGCGTGTGCGGTCAAATGGTTTCCGGACAGGAGAGGTTTTGCAACGGGCCTGGTGGTGTTCGGATTTGGAGCTGGCACGGCCATCTTTAACTCGTTCATCGAAGGATTGCTTCAATCCAGAGGAATCAGTGCCACTTTTCTATACCTAGGGATTGGAATGCTCGTTACCCTTATTCCACTCGCCTTACTGTACAAATACCCGGAAGAAGACGAGGCCCCTGCCCTCAAGCAAACCAAAAAAACGTTAAAGGCTTCGGTTGATTTTAAACCGTTTCAAATGCTGGCAACCTATCAGTGGTTCCTTATCTATTTTTCATTTGCAGCCACGGTATCCATTGTTTTGATGTTCGGGGCCCAAATGAAAATGCTTGCCAAGGAATTCAACCTGCCGGCGAAGTATTTCAGTTTATTGCTAATTCTCTTTCCGCTGGGGAACGGATTGAGCAGGGTTTTCGCA
>JABMQV010000106.1 GCA_013203065.1 Desulfobacteraceae bacterium
CACCATTCAGAGGGGCGGATCGAGGGGTGGTGATAAGTCATGATATGCCCGTCGAGATAGAATGAAATTGCTATACATGCGAGAAAAGGGACGCTGTTTCAATGTTGATTTGTTTCGGGTTCAAGCGGCTCCTGGCTGATGGTTATCAAACCTTGATTTGTGAGCGACCTGCCACTATTCACTAATCAAGATTTGCCACCAATTAAACAGAAAAAGAATTCCCGAACTTTCTCCGCTCCAAACGGCCCGTGCGTTGATGGATAAAGTAAAGTAGAAACTTACCATCATGGTTACAGAGACCGGTGTGGTCCTTTTTGTTAGTGGGGATTCGGGGAAGAGAAATCAACCGATGAATTTTGCCTTCTGTTCTGCTATGATCCATGAAGCCGGTCAGATTTCTCGGAGAAGGCCATTGCCAAAAGAAATACCTTCAAACACCCAATTACTGATGAAAGGAGTGTGATCAAATGGCTAAAACTACCCTTCAACCACCATCAATTAGTGTTCCAGCTGCACCCTACGTTCCCGGGACCAAACGCGGTTCCCTGGTTTTTACTGCCGGACAGGTGGCACTTGATCGAGAGGGGAACTTGGTTGGAAAAGACGATGTAAAAGCCCAAACCCGACAGGTCCTTGAAAATCTGAAAGCGGTATTAGAGGAGGGAGGCGCCACTTTGGCCGATGTCATGAAAACAACGGTCTTTCTTGCAGACATCGGTTACTTTGCCGAAATGAACGAGGTGTACTCTGAATTTTTTGGCAATCAAAAGCCTGCTCGCTCTACTGTAGAGGCCCGCCTCGCTATACCCGAATTCTTGGTGGAAATCGAGGCTATTGCAGTGATTGCCGATTGAATAAGCTTTGTTTTCCAATCTGAACAGCAGACCTTTGTAGTCCATAGAAAGAAGGAGGAGCAGACGATGGCAGAAGAAAGGATGAGTCCGGAAGCATTCCAGGAGAGGGTCAAAGGTAAGTCTGATGAGGAGTTGTTGGCCGGCTTCAAGGGTTCCGAGGAACAAATCCTCCACGGTACCTTTGACAGCATGAAAGATGCCTTCGATCCGTCAAAGGCAGCCGGTGTAACCGCTATTATTCAGTACGATATCGATACGCCAAATGGCCTGATGAGCTATCAGTTGAAGGTAGACAATGGCACATGCTCTATAGAGAATGGTGCAGCCAGTGACCCGCGAGTCACTCTTGCACTCAATTTGCCCAATTTCGTTCGATTGATGATCGGCGAACTAGACGGAATGCAGGCCTTCATGTCCGGCAAGCTGAAAGTTAGCGGCGATATTATGTTTTCTCAAAATATCGCGTCATGGTTTAAACAGCCCGGCAGCTGAGGGGAACAACGGAGAATAACGGAGATTTTGAAATCCTAACCTGGGGTCAGGCGGCAGGGAAAGAGGGAATGGGGACTGATCTCTATCATCGAGGAGAGCGGATTCCATTATGAGGGGTCAACATCCCGAGGTTCTGTAAGTAGACGCAGACCCATCAGAACCTCTTCCATACGTTCCCTGGTAAGGGACCCTATTTTGTCCTTCAGATCACCCTTATTGACGGTAAAAATCTGAGATACGTTCACCACACTCTTTTTTGACAGGTTTGCCTCCCCTTTATTCAAAAGGACATTGCCCGGCGCCTTGGCCCTTTTCAGATTTGACGTCAGAGATGCGACAACGACCGTACTGATTCGGCTCCGGTTGAACAGATTGTTCTGGATGACCACATGGGGATGCCGGTAGCCCGGTTCAGACCCGGAGGGCTCTCTTAGGCTGACCCAGCACACATCTCCTTGACTGATTACCATTGCCCTTTCACCATGCCGTAATGTCGATTTCGCATTTCAACACTGATTTCTTTTTCTTCTGAACTGGGCATATCATCGTAGGCATCGTTGATCGCCTCCAGCAACTTTTTGCTCTCGTGCCGTTTCAAGAAATCCCGTGCCGCCAGCACAAAGAAATGACTTCGCGAGACGTCCATCTCCTTTGCCAGCCCTTCAACTTGCTGAAACAGTCCCCTGTCCATAGAAATGGCGGTCTTAATGCTTCCCATCGGTTATACCTCTTGTTTCCATTGGAATTCTACAATTAGTATAACCAACATCAAAACTGATGTCAAGAAATAGGGTCATAATCACCGTATGCTGATCTGTTGACCTTGACACCCTCAACCCGAAAAGACTAGTTTTCTATCACTTGGGTCGCCGATGAGTGGAGCCGATCCTCCATAATTGGCCTCAGGTCCTTCCTGGGATCAAACCCGATTTCATCCCTTTTTGGAGATCTAAAATCATGAAAGACATCATAAGGCTTGATCATGGAAGCGGGGGCGAAGCCTCCCATGAATTGGTTGATGAAATCTTTCTGAGTCGTCTGGATAACGAATTTCTCAGGGAGCTGGATGACAGCGCCGTACTGGAATTCTCCGGACAAACTCTGGCTATGACCACTGATTCTTA
>JABMQV010000806.1 GCA_013203065.1 Desulfobacteraceae bacterium
GAGAGTCAACATTTTTTTGGTCTCCAGGGAAAACCGCAAGGGGGGTGTATGGAGGGGAAGGAATTTGTCTACTTCCGAAAGAGACTGAGCAAGACCCAGAAAGAACTGGCCGGGTTGTTTGGAACGTCGGTCAAGGCAATTCAGGGTTATGAACAAGGGTGGAGATCTGTGCCCGTACACATAGAGAGGCAGCTTCTCTTCCTAAATGCCATTGCCACCAGGGAAAACAAGGCCGTGAAGCCTTGCTGGGTCGTAAAGAAATGCCCCCTTGATCGCAGAAAAAAGTGTCCGGCCTGGGAATTCAAGGCCGGAAAGATCTGCTGGTTTATCAATGGAACCATTTGTGAAGGCGAGGTCCAGAAAGATTGGAGTGAAAAAATGAAGATCTGCCGGACATGCGAGGTCTTTGCCTTCTTGCTTCCCCAAATAGGAATAGGAAAGGAGATGTAACATGAAGAACAGACAGGAGTTCGATCATTTTGATACCCGGGTCATCCACACTGGCCAATTACCTGAAGAGTGGCAGGGGTCCACCCTGCCGCCCATATTTCAGACAGCTTCCCATCTGCACCCGACAGCAGAAGGCCTGAGCCAGACCTTTGCCGGAAAGAAGACCGATCACATATACATGCGGCTCACAAACCCGACGAACAGGGTCCTGGAGGAAAAACTGACTGCCTTGGAGGGGGGGATGGGCGCTGTGGTCATGTCCTCTGGAATGGCCGCCATCACAAACGCCTGCATGGCACTTTTGCGGGCAGGGGACGAGTTTGTGAGCGGCAATTCCCTTTTTATGTCCACCTATGTCCTTTTTGCGAATGTCTTTAGGAAATATGGGATTACCGCCCGGCTGGTAGAGTCCGCTGATATGAACGCAATCGAGGAGGCCATCAACCCCAAGACGCGATTTGTCTTTTTAGAGACCATCGGAAACCCCAAGATGGATATCCCTGATCTGTCTCGAGCGGCAGAGATTGCCCATAGGCATGGCATTCCCCTGCTGGTCGACAACACCCTGGCCACCCCCTATCTCTGCCGCCCCATGGAATTGGGAGTTGATGTGGTGATCCATTCTACCACAAAATACCTGAGCGGGCATGGTGATGCCGTTGGCGGGGTAGTTATTGACGCGGGAACTTTTGAGTGGTCCGGGGAACGATTCCCCGATTTCAAGCCATTCATTGAACGGAAGGGCCCCCTGGCCTTCATGGACAAGGTCTGGCGGGAACACCATATCAATTTCGGGACGACGCAGGCGCCATTGCACTCCTATCTCACCATGATAGGCATTGACACCCTGGCGCTCCGTATGGAACGGCATGTGAGCAATGCCCTGCAGGTGGCTCGCTATCTTCAGGAGAGACCAGAGGTGATATGGGTCAACTACCCGGGTCTTGAGGATCACCCCTCTCATGCCACTGCGCTAAAACAATTCAGCGGCATGGGGTTTGGTGGTCTCATGGCCTTTGGTCTACCTGATCAGGATGCCTGCTTTCGGTTCATCGATAATCTGAAATTGATCTACCACCTGGCCAATCTGGGTGACTGTAAGACCCTGGCGATTCACCCCTACTCCTCCCAGTACGTCTCCTTTGATGATCCCACCAGGGAGAGTCTGTCCATTACCCGCGACTTGATCAGGCTTTCGGTAGGGATCGAGGCGGTGGAGGACATCTGTGAGGATCTTGGCCAGGCGTTAGATAGCCTATCCTAGAATGCGTGGAGCGCGGCTAATGGCGCAAAGCGTTTTTTGGGTTACCCTTTTCCAGCAGCTTTGCGCTTTATGGGTTTAGAATGAGCGAATATATAGAACATGATTCAACTGGCGTCTCCGTGGGGATTGTGGAAAAGAGGTTTTTTACTTTTGCCGACCCCCCCCACGAGATGTGTCTGGAGAGCGGGGCAAGGTTTGGTCCGGTGACGATCGCCTATGAAACCTATGGCACATTAAATCCCAAGAGAAGCAACGCGGTCTTAATCCTTCACGCCCTTTCGGGCGACGCGCATGTGGCAGGATACTATTCTGAGGATGATCCAAAGCCCGGTTGGTGGGACATTATGGTGGGTCCTGAAAAGGGGATTGATACGAACAGGTATTTTGTCATCTGTTGCAATATCCTCGGAAGTTGTATGGGTAGTACGGGCCCCTCCTCTACCAATCCGAAGACGGACAGGCATTACGGCCCTGATTTTCCCATGGTCACCATAGGGGACATGGTAAAGGCCCAGAAGGCGGTGATCGATCACCTGGGGATATCAAGGCTGCTTAGCGTTATCGGCGGTTCCATTGGCGGGATGCAGGTCTTGGAGTGGTGTCTCAGATACCCGGAGATGGTGATCTCGGCAGTGCCTCTCGCCAGTACCACGAGGCACTCGGCCCTGGCCATTGCCTTCAACGAGGTTGCCCGGCAGGCGATCATGGCCGATCCCAACTGGAACAACGGTAATTATTACTCCGGGCCGAGGCCTGATCTGGGATTGGCAGTGGCCCGGATGATTGGGCATATTACCTATCTGTCTGACGAGTCCATGCGCCATAAGTTTGGACGCAGACTCCAGGACAAGGGAGATTTCTCATTTAATTTTGATGCTGATTTTCAGGTGGAAAGCTACCTTCGATATCAGGGTAGAAAGTTTGTGGAACGTTTTGATGCCAATTCCTTTTTGTATATTACAAAGGCCTCCGATTACTTTGACCTGGCCATTCAACACGACTCCGGGTCAGCGGTCAAGGCCTTTTCCAAGGCAAAGACCAAATTTCTGGTGGTCTCGTTTACATCCGACTGGCTGTACCCTACCTATCAATCCAGGGCCATGGTACAGGCGATGAAGAAAAATGGTCTTGATGTGAGCTTTTGTGAAATCGAGGCGGAGTGGGGCCACGATGCGTTCTTGTTGCCCAATGATCGGTTGAACGGCCTGGTGAAAAGTTTTTTGGAACGTGTGCACGGTGAGATCCGCTGACTAGGCACAGCCAGATTATGTGTATACGGTGCAGGAACTGATGAAATGCGATTTGATCTTCAGATAATAGCCTCATGGATCGAACCCGGATCCAAGGTCCTGGATCTGGGCTGTGGCGAAGGGGATCTCCTTTATTTTCTCAAGAAAAATAAGGGGGTGGAGGGTACAGGGATTGAGCAGGCTGAGGCCAAGGTGGTTCAGTGCATCGAGAAAGGCCTTTCGATTCTTCAGGGCGACATAAATGAGGAGGTGACGGATTATCCTGACAATACCTTCGACTATGTGATCCTGAGCCAAACCCTGCAACAGGTCTATGAGCCGGCCGGGTTGATCCAGTCGCTGTTGCGGATCGGGAGGAAGGGAATTGTCAGTTTCCCCAATTTCAGCCATTGGCGGGTCCGGTTTCAGCTCCTGACATCAGGCTATGCGCCCGTGACAAAACAGTTGCCCTACGATTGGCATAACACCCCTAATATCCGAGTAATAACCTTGAGAGATTTTAGGAAATTTTCAAGAGATGTGGGGTTCCATGTTCTTAGGGAGGCGGCCATCAATACCAACAGTGAAGACAGACTGGGGACCATCGTTGAATTCATCCCAAACCTGCGGGCCACCTACGGCATCTTTATGATCGGAAAGGGTTGATGATAACGGATAAAAGAGTGCAGGTGGAATCATGACCTCCGGTTTGAAAAGACTTATCAGATCCAGGCTATGCGTGGGGATGTTGTCTTTTGTCTTTATAGCCCTCTCCGTTAAGGTGGGCCCCACGAAATGCAGTGCCACTGAAATGGAGATGACCCATAAGAACCTCCCCCGGATTCATCACATCCTTACCTGGGGCCATCTTTCTCAGCACCAACTTCCTTCAGACAATCATTGCCGCTGCCCTGCATCAATGGATGCGTGTTGCGAGTCAGCCATTCAAAAGGGGCCCAAGCAAACCCCTGTAGCGCTCCAGAATAGGGACACTGTTTCTCGCTTCATTTCTTTACAGTCTGTTCTTATAAGACCCTCTTTTTATACACCCCCAAGGCGGCTGGAAATGGGTCTTCAAGACCTGTTTTATTCTTGCCAAAATGAACCGTCCTTTCTCATCAACTGTACCTTCCTGATTTGATTTCCCTCATAGTCTTAAAGAGGAAATAGAAAGAATTCCAGGGATCTGGGGTAAGGCAAAGCTCCGTAGACCATTGCCCCATACCCCTTGTTGATAAGAAAATTCTCCACCCGGAGTTTGTCCGGGTGCTGAAACGGTTACTATGAGGAGAATAACGATGCGAGATTCCAAATTGATCTTTTTGGTTTTCAGCCTTCTGTTGAGTGCGTTTTTGACACCGGGTCTTGATGGTGTGGCCATATTTCCCGGGCCCACAATCGCTTCAGGAGAGATGGCCGCGGACAAGGAAGGCCCATGGCTTTCGGAGATCTCCGAGGTCCTGGGGTGTTACTGCGGGTGTGACCTTACACTCAGTGAATGCAAAAGGGATGATCCGGATTGTAAAGAACGGCCGGCAATCCTTGCAAAACTTCCATCTATTGCAACATCCGGGGGAGCCGCCCTCCTTGAATTGGGGGGATGCACCTGCGGATGCGGATATAGGTTAGTTGAATGTGAGGTCAAGCACAAGGCCTGCACCCAGCGACCGGTAATTCATCAACAACTTAAACGATTAGCTATAAAGTACGGATATGATAAAACATACAAGAACAATAAAAAGCTCAATATTTCGCCCGGTGAAAGGGAAATGTTTTCCGAAGCCCAGAACCGCCGCAGCAGTCTCCTCTATGTGTACGGTGAAAAGGGTGGCAAAAACTCAACCTATTTGAAGGAACTCCAAGAATTTCAAAAAGAGTTCAAAGAGAGGCTCGCCCTGATTCCACTCTCTCTGGCCGACAAAGGTGAGACGTCTCTGTTAAAATACTATCGTATACAAGGTCCATCCGTGGTGATGGTTGAACCCAATGGCGCTGTCTCAGCCTTTCTTCAAGGGGAACCGCCCATAAAAAACCTGAGACGCGGACTCGTGTCCCCAAAGATGGCCGAGGTATTATTGGCCATTCAGCAGGGAAAGACAATTTTTCTGGCCGTTGGGCCTCCCGGCGGCAAGGCCTATGAGGATACAAGGCAGACCCTCGTGCCGGCCGTGCAGAAGCTGGGGGGGATTGCCACAGACGTTTGGCTTGATCCCGGAGATGCCTCGGAAAAACCGCTCCTTTCCGCCCTCAAATACGAGAAGGGGAGCAGAAAAGGAGTTCCCGTATTTGTCA
>JABMQV010000807.1 GCA_013203065.1 Desulfobacteraceae bacterium
CATTAGAAGAATCCTGAAGCATCGTTGGAAAGGCCATTTCCGATAGTATAACGATGGGAAGCCACCCTATTTCTGCTCCTGCCCCTCGGAGAAAAAGTCTCTTGACACTTGGTTGCCAATATAATAATTCAAACAAAAGTAATTATTCAAACATGGGTTGAAAAAAATGGATATGGTCGGCTTCTTATTTCGAATATGGTCTTTTAATGTCTATTAAGGATGGGGACAGCGAATTCATCTGAACGACCCCTGAGAGATCTTTGGTGTAGAGATTGAATTGGAGGTGTCATGAGCAAACCAAGTATTGTTTCAGATCTGGAACCATTGTTTCACCCCCAGTCGGTGGCGGTAATCGGTGCTTCCAACAATCGGCACAAATGGGGGAATTCAACCTTTACCAGCCTAATGAACCATTACAAGGGTGAGCTTTACGCGGTCAACAACCGAGACGAGAATATCCTGGGCTATCCCACTTATCCGAGAATAACCGATGTACCCGGACCGGTTGACCTTGTAATCATCGTGATTCCCCCCGAGAATGTGGCCGGTGTAATGGAGGGGTGCACTCAAAAAGGCGTGAAGGCCGGAGTGATCATTACCGCGGGTTTTGCAGAAGTCGGGGCAAAAGGAAAAGCCATGCAGGACGAGGTAGTTCGAATAGCCCAGACGGGCGGCCTTCGTTTGGTCGGCCCAAACTGTATGGGGATGTGGAGTGCTTCCGCAAACCTGACTGCATTTATGTTTCCCATGGCAGTTCTGGAGGGCCCTCTTGCTCTCATATCCCAGGGCGGCAACATAGGTGGCGCTTTGGTTGCCGATGCAACCGCCCGGGGCGTTGGGTTCCAGCAATATGTCAGCTGCGGCTGTACAGCTGACATTCAGATTGAAGATTACATTGAATACCTTGGGTATGACGATTCGGTCAAAGTGATCATGACCTATATCGAAGGCCTTGGTGACGGAAACAGGTTCGGGGAAAAGGTCAAGGCGGTGACCTCCAAGAAGCCTGTAATAGCCTTAAAGCCCGGCAGGACTGACGCTGCGGCTCGGGCCATTTCATCCCATTCTGGGGCAATGTCTGGGTCTCATGCCATCTACGATGCTGCATTTAAAAAAGCCGGGGTGATCCAGGTAGAGTCCTCTACGGAACTCCTTGACGTGGCTATTGGCCTGTTAACTCAGCCCCTGCCTAATGGGCGCAATGTAGTAATCACCACTCCGGGGGGGAGCTACGGGGTCATGTGCGCAGAGGCGTGTGCCTTGCGGGGCTTGAAGGTGATCGACCTCCCGGACGATGCCATGAAAACATTCAACTCAATGTTTCCGGATCGGTGGAGCCATGGTAATCCGGTTGACCCCGCCGGAGACCGCGACTTCGTTCAATATTTGAGAGCCCCGGAAGTGGTGCTTCAATGCCCCGAGGTGGATGCCCTCATCTTTATGGGATTCGGTTCATTCTCGGGCATATCGTCCGTGTTCGCAGGAGGCAAGGGCGGCCCGCGTCTCGTTAAATGGATAAAAAGATTTGGAGGATTTGAGGAGATGGCCCGGTCTGCAGCTAAAATTCTGAATTCCGGCGAACCGGCTCAAATCAGAGAAGTGGTTAAATCCGTTATAAGTGCAATTTTCGGCTCGATCATGCCCAGCAAGGCACAGGAGATGGAGGAATTTCTGGATACGATCTCCGATGCCTTGACCACCGAAAAAATGATGGAGAGCTCATTTTTCAAGATCTTGAATGAATTATTTGTGTCTGTAGCAACGGGAGATACAGAACAGCTGGGCTCAGCAAACATGATGGATCTGATGGAACCCATCCCCGGCGCCCTTGTTGCAGGTTTGATAAAGAAATATGGTAAGCCGGTGATCACGACCACCTTTACCGAGGGGAACACCCAAATCAGCGAAGGCGGTCATTTTCCCTATCCCAACTCAGACCGGGCTTCCAATGTCCTGATCAAGTTAGTGGAATACAGAGAGTACCTGGAGTCACTCAAGAATGATCAGCTTTCTGAGGCATAGAGAGGATTGAATGGCCAGACATACTCAAGAAAAGCAACCAGTGATCATAGGGGTGGGCCAACACATTCATCACCCAGGGGACCTGGAGAACACAAAAAGCCCCCTGGATCTCATTGAAATGGCGATTCATCGAGCGGAAAACAATGCACGTTTACCAGGTCTCGCCCAAAAAATCGATACCTTGTGTTTGGTCAACATCCTATCTCGCTCTCCAGAAGGACTACCCTCTGAACTATCCCATCGGATCAATGCACAGCCTCCACGTGAGGAATATACCTGGGTTGGAGCCTCAGCCCCTCAGTGGTTCATAAACCGTATAGCCGAAAAAATCTTTAAGGAGCAAACCAAGCTTGCCCTCATATGTGGCGGGGAGGCCTTTTGCTCACTTAGAATGGCGGCAAAGGCAAAAGGCGAGGGTCCGTGGGACTGGAATTTTCCTGCTAAAATGCCGAATATGGTCGGTGACCTTCGTGATCCCGTGACACCATTAGAGATGAAATATGGCCTTCTGCTTCCCGTACATTTCTATCCGCTCTTTGAAAACGCCCTGAGACATCATGAGGGACTATCCATGGAGGAGCACCGGAAAGAATTGGGCGAATTTTGCTCCACATTCTCCTCCGTAGCAGCCAAAAACCCTTATGCCTGGTTTCGAGAGGCCAGGTCCAGCGATGAGATTATTGAGTTGTCCTCCGACAACCGGATGGTTTCTTTTCCTTATACGAAATTCATGTGCTCCATCATGGAGGTGGATCAGGCAGCCGCCCTTTTTATGACAGATACACAGACTGCAAGAGAACTTGGCATTCCCAGGGAAAAATGGGTCCATTTGTTGGGATCAGGAGATGCCTCGGATATATGGCACGTCATTGAACGGAAAAACTTCCATTCCTCTCCTTCTGTCAGGCAAGCTGCAGATACGGCCATGGCTCAAGCCGGCCTGTCCATGAGTGAGATAGACTATCTAGATTTCTACAGTTGTTTTCCCTGTGCGCCGCGGATTACACGCAATATGTTGGGGCTACCAAAAGATGATCCCCGTCCACTTACCATTACCGGTGGCATGCCTTATTTTGGTGGCGCGGGAAACAACTATTCCCTGCATGCTATTTGTAAGATGGTGGAAACGCTCAGACAAGACCCGGCTGCCACTGGCATGGTACAGGCCTTGAGCTGGTTCATCAGCAAGCATTCGGTTGGGATCTATTCGGGTATGGCAGGGAAAAATCCTTTTAAGCCGATGTCGGCCGAGGACCACCCTGAAATGTTGGCCCCTCTTAAGGGTCCTTCGATCGTCGAAGAGGCCTCGGGAAAAGGGTATGTGGAAACCTACATGCTATTCCATGACCACCAAGGGCAGGCCGTCGGTGGCGTCGTTATTGGAAGGCTGGATGATGGATCCCGATTCTTGGCAAAACTACCTGAGGATGGGGACATCCTTAACACCGCGATGAATCAAGAGTTTATTGGAAAGAAAGGGAAGGTTCTAAAAAGAGGTGACTTCAACATCTTTGAACCATAAGGGTCTTGGGCTTGCGATTTTTATCACATTGAGGAGGTTACCCGTTGTCTGATCAGCTTTCATTTCGAGAAATACGCTATAACGAAAAACGTGACAAGATCCTAAAGAACGCCGCAAGGCTATTTGCGAAAAAAGGCTATGAAAATGTGTCTCTTGTGGAAATAGCGGCAAAGCTCAAGCTTAACAAGGCCTCACTCTACTACTATTTTAAAAGCAAGGATGAAATATTCTTTGTGATCCAGATGCAGGCCATTGAGCAGGCCAATGAGGTCTTGGAGACGGTGCTGGCGTCGAAGGCAGGGCCAGATGAGAAATTGAAAGGGGCAATCAAGAGCCACGTCAGGATCGTTACCCAAGACCATATTACCGGGACCTTTCGGCAAAGGGAATTGGTCTTGCCCCAAAAACTGATGACTCAGTTGATTTCTGCCAGGAATCGATTCGAGGAAAACTTCCAGAAGATTATCCTTGAGGGAGTGGAGAAAGGGGTCTTCCAAAAAGGATACTGGAAGCTGGCTGTTCTATCGATTCTCGGCACACTTAACGCAATACCGAAGTGGTATTCACCTAAAGGAGAACTCTCGGCGGAAGAGATAGGTGATGCCTTGGCTGGTTTTATTA
>JABMQV010000808.1 GCA_013203065.1 Desulfobacteraceae bacterium
ACCCTTCCGTTTGCTCTTTTTGAACGTTTTATTCCGTCGGCACCCCAGACGCCCCACTGTTTGAAAAAAAAGTGTGCATTGAAGGTCTCGCATCGGTATTTAATGTTTTCAATCCATTTCTGCTTCATGGGTCTTGCCTTTGGGCCAGACTCGCCGCCCACAATAACCCACTGAATATCCGTAAGGTCGAAATCTCCAATATCTTCAAGCAACGGCTCCATGGATAGAAAGCGGATCCGGGCTTTGGCCTTCCTGAGGCATTCAATCCTTGGTAGGCCATGTTCTCTATTTTCAACAGTCACTCCTATCCAGGCATTGTCCGGGACCTCTCTGGATTCCAAAAAACGCACCATTCTCTCTGTACGTTTCGTAAGCACCTGAAAGGTATGATGCGGTGTTTGTTTCATCACATCAAATATCTGCGCGATGAAATCGTCAGGTATATCTTCGTGAAAAAGGTCGCTCATGGAATTCACGAAGTACATGGTCGGCTTTCGCCGCACAAGGGGCTCATTGAGCCTGTAGGGGTGCAACGCAAGGGAGAACCCTTTTTCATACCCTTTGACTCTCATGGCCTTTAAGCGGCGAGCCATGGTTTCTGCATAGCAGTGCTGACAGCCTGGCGATACCTTTGTGCACCCGGTTGAAGGATTCCAGGTCTGTTCTGTCCATTCTATCTTTGTTCTTGCACTCATGACTTCACCTTGATTAAAGATTCTCCCTTGTCAAAATGAACCGCATGCACCGGCCGTTTTCTCGGTGAATCGAGGTTCTTGACTTTGCCTTCTTCTGAAAGTTCATTAAAGGCTTTTTGAAGATCACTGACAAACCATCCAGTTTCTTCAAGCATATCTGCAAGTTCGTCATTTCCAAACCGTTTTGGATCCAATGCCAACTTCCCCAGCCAATATTCCTTAACCTCCGCCAGATCCTTACCCTCCTTATAGATATTGCTTCCAGCGGGAAACAGCTCCCTCTGGCCGGTCTTAGCGATACGGCGCTCTTGCCTGGTTTGGGCCCTCACAACTCTCTGAACTAGTTCAAGCTTTTCAGATGCTTCCATGAAAACCTTTACCCCAACCGGATGACGGGTCAAATATACAAGATGATATTTGGTTCGGTCTTTGATTGGATCAAGGATTCTTACGAAAGCTGAACGCGGCCTGTTTCGAACACTATGTTCTTGGGCTTTGATCAACTGACTGCGATAAAGCTCAATCAGATAGCTTTCCCGTTCTTCCGGAGACAAACCGGATGTTTCCGGAACTTCACCAAATATCTCTATCATATGTCGTTCAAAAAGAGGCTGATTATGGGCGCGCAATATGAAATCAAACATAAAATTGATTAAATATTCAGAACGCTTTCTCTGTAACAGTGGACGTAGTGTATCAATTTCAACAACATATTTCCAGCCCGTGGGGTCAATAAAGAAAAAAGTGAAATCATCATTGCCACACCATCTGAGAATATCGTTTCGAAGGGAATAGAAATCTCCATGTAAAGACTTTGCGGCTACTTCTTCTGTCGACTCCGTTTGAAGGAATGAATCGAGCCTTTTAAACGATTCTATGTTTTTTTCGATGAACAGGGCTTGGAATCGGACGTTTTTGCCTCTCTTCTCTAAACTCTCTTGGCACTCCTTCATCAGGCGTAGTGAAATCGCTGGAGAAGTATGTTTGATGTCATCACTTTCCGTGTTCCATGGACCGGCAAAGCAGTCGACGTAACGAATCCGGTTTTCATGTTGACCAATTATCATGAAAAGGCGTTCAAGATATGTCTCAAGCAGCCTGTGTTTGATGAAGGATTGCTCTTTGCCTTTGTAATGACTTGAAATTTTCATTTTCTTAAGTTGGACCAAGTGCTTTTCCAAGAAGATGAAAAAGGTTAGATCCCTACATTCAATATTTCTGCTTTCCTTGACGGATGAGTCGATTTTGACCAGCCAACGACAGACACGGGGTCAGGACTGCTTTTGTTCCCTGTGCACTGTCATGATCAAAGAAACCGCCATTTTAGTAGACAACTTTCCGGTGCCGACGCTGTCAGAACACATTCGGCCTATGCAGACACGCCAAAATGCTTTTTGAAGAGCGCTTCGGATAACCGGGTGCCTTCCTCTGTCAAATGAACCGACTCGGCCTTGCTTTTTGGGTTGCCGGTATATCCTCTTTCGTGCAGGCGGTTCGAGACCTCCCAGACCAACTCCTTCCAGGCTCTCTATCTATACCCTTTCTCCTCAAAAGCTCACAAGATAAAGAAGGGCAAAGGCCATTTCATCCACTTTAACTTTGAAAAGGCAGGCCCGTTACTTCATCTTTCGGATACGTACCTGTATATCTTTCGCATTCTTCATGAGATCGATGAGTTTTGAAGTATCCGTATTCCCGTAATGGTACGGGTAGAGGACCTTCGGTTTAATGGCCCTTGCCACATCAACTACCATTTCCGGCGTCATGGTGTAAGGGAGATTCATCGGTAGAAATGCCACATGGATATCCTTCAAGGTCTTGATCTCCGGAATGTTTTCCGTATCCCCGGCAACAAATACCCGTTTGTCCCCAAAGGTGATCACATATCCGTTTCCCTCGCCTTTCGGATGAAATGGGCGCCCCTCACTGCGCATGTGAACTATATTGTAGGCGGGAACCGCCTCAATCTTCAATCCTTCAACAATATTCACATCCCTGTTATGCATGACCATACCGCCTTCAATTGAACCTGCGCAGATTTCCGGTAAAATCACTGCCGTTTTCTCGGTGCGCAGGGTTTCAACCGCCTTAACGTCCAAGTGATCGCGATGTCCGTGGGTTATCAGTATTACATTGGCTTTGGGCATGTTGGAATAATCGGCCAGTTTGGTCCATGGATCCACATGAATTACCTTTCCAGCAAAGACAAACATGAGGGTCCCATGGCCTATAAAGGTAATCTTCAAATCCCCGGCAGTTGTCTTGATCGTATCTGTTTCAAAACTATTAGCTGCCGCTTCGAGACCAAAAAACAACATAAAAAAAGGTACCAGTAAATATAGTTTTTTCATCTAACACCTCCTTTCCTTCTCTCTTCTCCCGGCCAAGTGATATACATGTATGTAACAAGCGCTGACAGGAGTCAAGAGTATACCCTATTTCACTGTCTCCTTCACCTCCGAGGACTTATTTTTTTGCCAGCGTCCCGTTCAATACTCGGCTTAAAAGACCAAGGAATTGCGTCTGTCATTGACTATTTTGTTGTATCGCTTTTCTTAGCTGCCTTTTCTGGATTTTGCCGGCCGCATTTTTCGGCAGCTCATTTATGATCCTGAATTCC
>JABMQV010000107.1 GCA_013203065.1 Desulfobacteraceae bacterium
GAGTCATGGGAATCCAGGAGAAAGGAGACGTTACTCTCATCCGCCATGCCTATGTCCGGACGCGAGATCAAAAACAAGGGATCGGAACAAAACTACTGCTGCATTTGGAGAGCATGACAAAGAGACCCATCCTTATCGGCACGTGGAAAGACGCTTCATGGGCGATTTCATTTTACAAAAAGAACGGATATGTGCAGCTATCAGAAGAAGAAAAAAATCGTCTTCTTAGAAAATACTGGTCGATTTCAGACCGACAAGTGGAAACATCTGTGGTCCTGGTCAACCGGGAAAAAGAGGACCCTTAATCTGGCCCATCATCAGACGATAGTGGATGGACTTATCTTGCACCAGTGGGAAATAACCTTGCCAGTCAGGCCCCGGCTTTTGATTCACGAAATTACGGATACAAAGAACTTGGTGAACTGGTTGCCGCAACAAGACGCTTTGAAATAGAAGAGCGTCAAATGGGAGACGGGCAATCCAAATCGACCTACATAAAGGATAAGCGCAAGAAGTGAAAAACCTGGTTTTTCAAAGGAATTAACCCCGCTCCCAACAAGATAGCCAAAATATTATGCAACGATATGGGAGGAGATAATGCTTACGCTTCATTTTCGTTCAGCAAAACAACTGGCATCGCTAATTCGACGGAAAAAGATTGGATGTCTGGAACTACTGGATCTTTATCTGGAACGTATTGATCGCTATAACTCCAAGATCAATGCGGTCATCTTTATGGACATTGAGGGGGCCCGTAAACGTGCGATGGCTGCCGACAAAGCCCTCCTGAAGGGCGACATTTGGGGTCCACTTCATGGCGTGCCCATGACCATCAAGGATTCCTACGACGTGGTGGGCATGCCATCAACCTGGGGTGTGCCTCAATACAAGAATAACTATCCCAAAAAGAACGCCATTGCGGTAGATCGCCTGCTAACGGCCGGTGCGGTTCTTTTTGGCAAGACCAACGTTCCACTTTATCTTGCGGATTGGCAGACCTTCAATGAAATTTACGGAACGACGAACAACCCATGGGACGTGACGCGTGTACCTGGCGGTTCTTCAGGTGGCTCCGCAGCAGCCCTTGCCGCCGGGCTAACCGGTCTTGACGCGGGAAGCGACATCGGGGCTTCCATTCGTAATCCGGCACATTACTGCGGGGTTTATGGTCATAAGCCCACCTATGGTGTTGTTTCGCCCCGGGGACAAGCCCTTCCCGGGGTGGTTGCGACCACCGACATTTCAGCCGTTGGTCCGCTGGCCCGAAGTGCCGATGACCTTGCCATGGCATTGGATGTGATGGCGGGACCGGATGATATCGACGGGATCGCCTGGAAGCTGAGGCTCCCGAAGCCAAAGAAAAAGAAACTGCGCGACTACAAAGTCGCCGTTATCTACACAGACCCGGAGGCCGAAGTGGATGAAGAGGTCCAGAAGAGGCTCCATGCCCTAACCGAATTCCTCGTGAAAAACAAGGTGAAGGTAGGTGAGAATAAGCGGCCAAAGATTGATTCACGCCAAGCGTATCGCAACTATATCCAGCTTCTGAGGGGAGCAACCGTGGGACGGCTTACATCCGAAGAGTTCCAGAAGAGCCTGGAGGCTATCGGGTCAATCGATCCCAACGATGAAAGTTATCCGGCGCAGATGATTCGTGCCCAGGCCATGTATCACAAAGACTGGCTCGCGTTCAATGAAATGCGTCACAAGATGCGCCTTGCATGGGCTGATTTCTTTGAGGAATATGATTTGTTATTGTGTCCTGCTGCGACCTCTACTGCCTTTCCCCACAACCAAGAGGGGGAACGCTGGGAGCGCATGGTCATGGTAAATGGTAAACCGCAGCCATCCACGACTCAAATGTTCTGGGCGGGTTACTCATGCAATTTCTACTTGCCATCCACAGTGGCGCCGGCTGGATTTGCCAGTGATGGCTTGCCTGTTGGTGTACAGATCGTGGGGCCGCAATACGGCGATCATGTTTGCCTTCACTTTGCCCGGTTGCTCGAACGCGATTTTCAAGACTTTGTTCCTCCACCCGATTTTGAGTAACTTGGAAGACCAGGATTCCTGTTCTGAGTCAATCGCAGGCGTCTGTAACCTTCAAATGACCGCAATGTCAGACCAAAGGGAAAGGGAGTAAAGCGAATATGAAAAAGGCCATCATACTGAAAGCGGATAATTGCGAAATCATGACGGCGGAATGGGGAGCCCTGACATGGTTTGCCAGCGCAAAACTGAAAAATTCACAAGACATGACACTCGGTAAGTGTGTTATCAAACCCGGTTGCGAGAACCCGATGCACAGTCATCCAAACTGCCATGAAATCCTTGTTGTCATGCAGGGTGAAATTCTGCACACGATCGAAGAAGGAAAAGAGGTGGCGTTAAAACCGGGTGACACCATAACCTTGCCTCCCAATCTTCCCCATAAGGCGAGGAATACTTCAGACGTCGATGCCGTGTTGCTCATTGCCTTCTCTTCTGCAGACCGACAAACAAGAGGTGAGTAGCGGTAGAAAAACAGATGAGACATACCCTGTTGTTGAATTTTCCGTAACTTCTCAATAAGTCCTGGAGAAATAATAGGGTTTCTGGAGTGGGGTTCGGGTGCCCGAGATTATTGAAAACTTACAATTTTCCCAGAAAGGCGCCAGTAATCCGGGAGGTCTTATGAAAATCGAGACACATAATGATATTGATCAAAGACTGTGTGGGACGCCGATTCTCTTAGAAGAGGATTTCAGCAAAGTGCAGCTTCTGGCAACAGAAGAGATGGCTGTTGACGGGACAGGCCTGGTCCACGGTGGTTTTGTATTCGGGCTTGCCGATTATGCGGCCATGATTGCCGTAAACCACCCAAATGTGGTACTTGGAGCTGCAAACGTAAAATTCCTTAAACCGGTTAGGGTTGATGATATGGTTGAAGCGGAGGCCAAGGTGGTATCAAAGGCCGGCAAGAGGCATACGGTTTTTGTAACGGCAAAGAAAGGCCACAAACAGATATTTGAAGGCGAATTTACATGTTTTGTACTCGACAGACATGTCCTCCATCCATCTTGAGAAAGGCCCACAGGGCCAAACTGAATGATCTTGCCTCACGTAGAGGAGCGCTGAACATTTCACTAATTCCTTATGGCCGGGAGGCCATTAATTTTATTCTGATCCTGAAAGGAGGAAGGTATGATAGCGCAGCTTGCTGTTTATCCCGTAGGCGAAAGTTCCAGCCTGAGCCGTTTTGTGAAGAAGGGCGTTGGTATTATTGAAAATTCCGGATACCGGTACGAGGTAGGAGCCATGGGAACCGTCGTGGAGGTGCCGGACCTGGACGCCTTGTTCGAACTGGTCAAACAGGTACATGCCGCCCACATTGCAGTGGGAGCCAAGCGCGTCGTCATCGACCTGAAGGTGGACGACAGGCGCGACAAGGATGCCACGATCCAGTCCAAGAAAAGTGCTGTAACCGGAAAATAGAAGATCGGGGTCAGGATTTGGTTGTGGCGAAAACCCAACTCACATCAAAATTCCTGGGCGGAATGGTCGGCAGCGCACTCGGAGACGCAATTGGAGAACTCGCTTTTCATTACCCGGAAAGGGACCTCCTTGGCTCAAAAATGGAACGGATTTTCCCACTCCGATACACTGACGACACTGCCATGGCCATTGGCCTGGCTGAATCTTTGACAAAGAAACGATGCGTTGATCAGGAGCACCTGGGCAGGACTTTCAGCCATAATTTTGACCGCGAACCATGGCGGGGGTATGCCTCGGGGCCCCCAACCATATTTGCCGCGGTCAAAGAAAGAGGAATCACATATTCAGAGGCGGCTCAGGATCTTTTTCGAGGAGGAGGGTCGTTTGGAAACGGAGCTGCCATGAGAATCGTCCCTGTGGGCCTCTTTTTTCACCAATTTCATGACCTCTACACTGAGGCCTGTGATTCTGCTCGGGTCACCCATGCCCATTCGGTGGGGATGGATGGGGCAGCAATTCAGGCCCTGGCCATTGCTCA
>JABMQV010000809.1 GCA_013203065.1 Desulfobacteraceae bacterium
AACTGAAGGAGCGGAGCTCTGCCTGCCCCGTGCAATTTCAAACGAGACCTTTGCAAAACGCCCCCTTTCGAAGTCTGAGCTTATCTGGTCAATCTCGACGTCAGGCTCATCCCGCCATGGCGGGACTCGAAATATGCAATATATTCCTGTGGTTGAAATTCTTGCCTTCCTTGACCTTGACCAAAATTGAACATTTTCCAAAGGTCTCCCGTAATCCTTAATGTGCCTTTCTCAAATCCCTGAATCGCCTCGCCTTAACATCATATCTGGGCAGGGACCCATACTCATGAAACTCTATCTTATAACCCAGATTTGTTTTTAGCCTCAGTTGGTCTCTTAAATTGGGCTCTATGGTTTCCCTTTGGGTCTGAGCGTCTGGCAGAAGCTCCACCTTCAGGGCAATCGTGTCAACATCTCCCGCTTTGTCTACTACCACCTCATATTCGTGGGCCAGCCCATCAATCCCTCTCACCACCTCCTCTATGGCAGAAGGTGCAAGGAGAACCCCCTTTACTTTAGTGATGTCATCTGTCCTTCCGATTACGCCCCCCTTTATCAAACCGAATGTCCGCCCGCAGGGGCACGGATCCTCTGCCCACTCAATAATATCCTTTGAGTCAAACCGGATGCAGGGCTGGGCATGACGGTCCAAGGCAGTGATAATCATCTTTCCCTTTTTTCCGGGTTCATCGATGATTTGACCGGTCTCCAGGTCCTGGATTTCCACCAGAAAGAACCCCTCATTCACGTGCATTCCTTTTGGCTGGCATTCGCACTCATATGACCATGCCCCTATTTCAGTGGCGCCTGCGTGGTCGTAGACCTTTGCCCCCCATGCCTCCTCCATCCGTTTTTTGGTGCTGGGGATGCTGGCTCCGGGCTCACCCGCACAGGTTATCTTGTCAATAGACATTTCAGCCGGTTCCAGGCCCATGGTGTTTTTGGCCGTATCAGCCATCCCAAGGACATAAGTGGGAGTGGCCATCATGGCTGTTGTCTTTAATTCCTGGATCTTGAGAATCCGGGCCTTGGTATCCAGAACGCCTCCGGGGACAACCTCGCATCCGACCTTCTCTGCCGCATAATGACCGGCCCAGAAGGCCACAAAGATGTTGTATCCAAAGGGAATAAAGACGCGGTCTTTGGGCCGATAGCCCTGGGCCCATAGAATAAAGGCCCAGGATTCTGACCACCATTCCCAATCTGCCCAGGTGTCGGGTTGGTATACGGGTTGCCCGGTGGTGCCGCTTGTCTGGCGAAACTCCGTCACCTCTTCAATGGGGACACAGAGCGCGTCTCCATAGGGAAAAGGATCTTTTCTTTGAATGTCCCGCATCATGTCCTTTTCCACGGTGGGTACCTGGCTGATGTCGTCCAAGGAGCGGATGTCATCGGGTGTTATGCCGGCCTTTTTATAAAGGGCCCTGTGGAACCTGGAATGATCGTAAGCCCAGCGGAATATCCTCTTGAATTTTTTTAGCTGGAGCTCTTTTATGGCTTCTCGATTGAGGGTTTCAAGAAGAGGATTCCAGTATCTCGATTGATGGAACATAAGAATTGCTCCTCAAGAGTTATCACTGTGGCATCTCACCTTCTGCCATTTCACGAACCGAGGTTCAATTCAGTCGGTGGTTAGTTGTCATTGGTCATTGGCCATTAGTCATTGGTTCCAAGTTTCAGGTTCCAGGTTGCGGGTTAGTCATTTCTCCTGCGTAGTATTAGGCCTGGTTTTAGTTTTAGTGAGAATCGAGGACTCCGATCCTGAAATATTCAATATTCAATTTTACCCCATTAAATCCCTATGGGCTATTTAACCGGGGCATCAATATTCAATCGCTAATGCTGATCACTGGGTTTTGGTTACGGCCGAAGGCCTGCATTGGGTCTGGAGTTATTTCATCTTTTGATATAACAAATCCTGGGAGAATACAACAATTACCGCCATTCCTTTACCCTGCCTTTTCTAAATAGTGCCTGAACGAAAACTTTCTTTTTCGCCCATATCTGCGTCAGACTCAAATTTCAATCCTCGAAATACTCAATGTATTCC
>JABMQV010000810.1 GCA_013203065.1 Desulfobacteraceae bacterium
ATCGACCAATCCACCCTTCTCTTCCACTGTCTCTACGACAGCCTGATAAATCGGAACCGTTCCTACGGGAATAGTCGATTCCTCTAAGATGTTTTTCCTGCAGACATCTATTTGTCTGCCAGTTGATAGGTCCATGATGGCATCTGCACCGGCCTCCAGGGAAACCCTTAGCTTTGCCACCTCATCTTCAAGGACAGACTTGTCAGAGGAAGTCCCAATATTGGCATTTACCTTTACGAAAAGGCCCTCCCCAATACCGCACGGCACCAACCGGTTGTGTCTCGGATTGGCCGGAATCACCACCCTCCCCTCTGCCACCTGGTCCCTGAGCCATTCAACGTTCACATGTTCTTTGAGGGCGACTGCTTCCATCTCCGGTGTGGTAGCACCTGATCTTGCCTGTTTTAATTGAGTCATCTATGAATTCTCCTATTCTTATGCGAGATTGATATCAAAAAAACGAACTTTGGATCTGACGGCTATTAAGCGATTAAAGGCATATTTCGCGCCACTCTTCTCCACGGAGAGACAACTCCTTACGTTTCACACGCTTTCCAAATCCTGAGGGCCTTTTCCGCCACTTCCATGGGATTTCTCCCCAGAATTCGTATCATGGGTTCTTTGCCTTTCTCTCCCTCGTCATAGACCACATCCGGGACGTGGCCAACACCCTGGAGGGCTCGCTGGGTGCCCCACTCCAAGGTGGAGCCTTCCCGTGCCTTCACTACTTCCGGTTCCTCGCCCCGGTCAAAAGATGCGACCTGCAGCCCCAAGCCCTGGCAGACCGCCACAATTCTTTTGGAATAGCGAATATTCATGGCTGAGCGTATCTCGGGGTCGTACATCATGGCCGCAAGAACAACCTTGGCTATGTGTCGTGAAGCCCCAAAAGCGGGATCGCGGCAAACCAAAAGCCTTTCTCCCACCTGAGAGATGCGTCCCGGTATGGCAGCTACATCCTCATGGTCAAAGGCCCCCGGCAAGGCGTAACCGAAGTTGGAGCGGACTTCCGGGATCAAATGTCCCACCGGCTCACAAGACAGCCTCTGCACCGCTTCTTGCAGGCCTCGAAGCACCCTCTCTCGCTCCGTAAATTGAAGCACGTGGGCATAATGGTTTGTGGGGCCGTGCCCGGAGCCCAGATTCAAACCCAAGGCAATGGCCCGGGTAATGAACTTCTTGGCCTCCTCTACCGCCTTCGGTGTAGTCAAACCCTGACTTAAAAGGGTAGCGAGAGCCGCTGAATATGTGCACCCTGTTCCGTGTGTGTTCCGGTTGCTCAAACGAGGGGCATCAAAGGTTTGAAAATTCTTCCCATCAAAGAGCACATCCACCGCATTGCCCTCCAGGTGTCCCCCTTTGACCAACACAAACCGGGACCCCATCTTATGAATCTTTCTGGCCGCATCCTTCATGGTATCAAGGTCCTCCACCGCAAATCCGCTCAATTCGGATGCCTCGGGGAGATTGGGGGTTACCAAATGGGCGAGCGGCAAGAGGGAGTCCCTAACTGCAATCCGTGCATCTTCGGAAAGCAGGACATCTCCGCTTTTCGCCACCATAACCGGATCCACCACTAACAGCTTTACCCGGTACTTTCTCAATTGCTCCGCAACCGCCAGAACGGTCTCCGGTGTAGTAAGCATCCCTGTCTTTGCCGCATCCGCACCAAGGTCCGAAAGAACCGACCCCATCTGCAATTTGATGAAATCAACAGGTACAGGGTAAACACCCTGCACACCTACCGTGTTCTGCGCCGTAATGGCGGTTAGCGCGCTCATACCGTAGCCGCCAAGCACAGTGATGGTTTTCAAGTCTGCCTGTATTCCCGCGCCGCCTCCGGAATCGGAGCCGGCTATGGTCAATATTCGTTTCATCGTCTACCTCCGGTTTTCTGACAACATCCTATCGAAAGGACGCAAAAATGTAAGCACTATCCCTGTAAGGTTCTTTTTGATTGATTTTTCAGACGGATCAGCCGATCACAACGGTTGATCAAGTGGTTCATTCCCTCTCTCTCGCGGTCTGAGATGGGACCGGAACCCAATGACGACCCATAATATCCGTTTACCACCGCCGTCGGCAACGATCTGATCCACCCCAGAAACTTCTCGGCACTCCCCGCATGCAAGTAGAGAGAACAATCGTTTACGAACAGGCCTTCCGCGCCCTCACTCAACGCTGATTCGAAAAGAGACTCGATCCGCCGCGCGTTTTCAGCAGCCAGTTTCCGGGCCTCTCTTTCATTCCTTGCATTGAGCCTGGGGGCATGGATTCTGCAATGGTAAAGGCGTACACCGGGCGATTCAAAAACCTTCAGCATGCCGCCAATGCCTTGGGTTGTTCCTTTTGAATTCGACGCAACGATTGTAGGGGCAAGATCCACCACGACCGCTCTCACGCCCTCTTGGAGGCAATAGAGATCAAGCATCTTCTGCGTAAGTGTCGTCTTGCCCGTATTGATGTCCCCGATGATTAATGTGAACCGCCCGAGAAGCTTGTCCACGGAAACCGGGCCATGGGCGTCTGTTTTCTGTTTTTCCATCAATTTTATCTGAACACCTTTCACTCCCACAGGATGAAGGCTACGAGTAGACCCAAAGCAACACTCATAATGAGGTATTCGCCAAAAGATATGTTATACTCTTTCCGGAACGTTCGTCCTGTTCTCGCAAACCCCCTCGACTCCATGGCCATGGCAAGTTGCTCTGCTAGGACAAAGGCCTGTATCAGCAGGGGTATAAGAAGGGCGATGAAGTTGGGCACATTCCTGAGTCTCGGCCGCATGTCAATGCCTCTGGAGCGCTGTGCATCAATGATGCGGCGAATCATTCCACCTATCAAGGGAACGTAACGCAGGGAGGTGGTAAGGATGAAAGAAAACTCATAGGGAACACCCATTTTTCTGAAACTGTCTCCCAGTTCTTCCGGGCCTATAGTCTGAAAGAACACAAAAGACAAAGTGAGTAGATTGAGCAACCGCAAGGAGAGCATGAATGCGGTGTCCACAGTAAAAGAGATGACTGCAATGATGAACACCAGAACCACTAGGGGCAGGATCAACTTGAATGCACGAATCCATGGCTTCACCATATTGAGGGCCAAAAGACCCCCACACAGCAGGCCCAACTCCACGCCAAGAGGAACCGTCTTCTGCGTCGTCAAAATCGCGGCAATACCCATAGCTCCCAGGGCAAGTTTTGTCCTGGGGTCGAATCTCCTAACAGGCACGATCCAGTACCCCCCTGCTGAGCATCCGATCATCAGCCCCCAGCGCTCCCATCCGAATTAAGGCCGTGTCCCTCGCCAGTTCCTCCGGAGGACCCATGCCCACCACCCGCCCTCCATATAACACTAACCACCGCTCGGCCGTCGCAAGGGCAAACTCAAGATCGTGCGTAACAATGACAACAGTGAACCCTTTTTCTCTCAGGGAAAGAAGGAGCCCGGCCAGGACCTCAAGAAAACGGCCGTCCTGCCCGACAGTGGGCTCATCCAGAACAAGTAACTGCGGCCTCATGACTAAGATGGAGGCAACGGCGACCCGCTTCTTCTGCCCTTCGCTCAGTCGGTACGGAGACTGCCTGAGAAGATCATGCAGATCGAATAAGACACACAATTCCTCGAACCACTCCTCAGAGTCCCGTCCCGACAGGCTTCGCCCGATCATGAGTTCCTCTTCAACGGTGTTCTTGAAAAACTGATCGTTAGGATTCTGAAAGGTTATGCCGATCTGGACTGCCATCTCTTGTGGTGTCGTATTTCGAACCCCTTTGCCCATGAACAACAGATTACCCGCACGAGGATTCAGGAGGCCGTTGAAGTGTTTAATCAACGTGGTCTTCCCCGAACCGTTTCGTCCCACAATGGCAAGAATTTCCCCGTCCTTCACATGAACGGAGACATTCTGAAGGATCGGCCTGCCATCGATTTCATAGCTGATTTCTTTTGCCTGGAGCAGAGGGTTTTGTTCTCTCAGTGCGCTCTCTTGTTTGAGCGGATACTGCGGCACCAGGTGTTGTTCGATCAGCGTCGGACGCGAGGCCCCGGGCGCCCCGTCAAAAACGAGCTTTCCGCGGTCCAGCACCACGCAGCGCGTAGCATCTTCGAGCACGGCGCCCACGCGCTGCTCAATGACCACCACGGTGGTTCCCTCCTGGTGAAGACGGCGAAGGACCTTCCTTACCCTCGCTGCACCTTCCCAATCCAGGTGCGCCAGAGGCTCGTCCAGGACCATGACGGGAGGTTTCAGACAGAGAACCGACGCAATAGTGACCAGCCGTTTCTCTCCGCCGGACAGGGCCGTGGGAGGCCGGTCAAGCAGATGCCCGATGTCAAGGATCTTCGCGGTCCGATCGATTTCTATTTCTATCTCTCTGGCCGACCGCCCCATGCTTTCAAGACCAAAAGCAATCTCCTTTTCCACGCTGCTGTTGAAAAGCTGGGCGTCTGCGTTCTGGAATACCAGACCCACCTCTGCAAGGAGATCAGCCATGGTGGAATCCCTGGTGTCGTGACCTGATACGGAGACAGCGCCTTGAAGCACCCCATCAAAGAAATGGGGGATAAGGCCGTTGAGTAGATACCCGAGAGTGGATTTTCCCGAACCGCTCCCGCCGCAAAGCAGTACGAACTCTCCTTCACGAATAGACAAATCAATTCCGTGAAGCACCCATGCCTCGGACGTCTCTTCGTAGCGGTAGTAGATGTTGGAGAGGTTGATCACGGCTTCCAGATTCCAGCCTTGCGCAAGAGATGAAGGGCGATGATACCAAAAACGCTCCCCCCCAACGTACTGATGCTGAATGCGATGATCAAGGTGGCAACTGCCATAGACTTCCCCATAAATACGGGGGCGACAATCCAGGCACTTGCCAGTGCGCCCAGAAGCCCTGTTCCTACGACTTCTCCCGCACCGGCAGCATAGATGTTCCGGAATGCTCGATACGCTAACCCTGCCAAAAGTGCTCCGACCATTCCTCCGGGAAAGGCGAGAAGTGTTCCCAGACCCAAGACGTTTCGGATTATGCCCGAGACAGCAGCGATAACCACCGCGTATAGAGGTCCCAGCATAACCCCGGCCAAGACATTTACCATGTGCTGTGCCGGGAAACACTTGGCGATTCCCACGGGGATAAAGATCGGTGAAAGCGCAACGGCAACGGCTACCAGAATCACTGCGAGTGCAACCTTCTTAGTTTTCATGCACGTTCTCCTTTCTTCTCTTCAAGCAGCTATTTGATGCAGGCCGCAGAGGTCCTCACTGTTTAGCCTTCTCGGGGTTTAGAACTTGGGCTGACGAGTTGAAAAGGCGCATGAGAACCATGTAAATTAGCCCTGCAGCGACGAGGCTGGGAATTGACGAGCCCCAGGCGGTTTCGCTCTGTAGGAGGTGATAGAGTCCAAATCCTATCCCCCACGCTACAAAGGCCCACGGGTTGAATCCGCCCAGGTACCAATAGATTTCTTGTCGATTAAATCCGGTCTCGAAATATGCCTGTTTTCTGAGGAAAAAATAGGCTGCAAGAACGACCCCAAACAGAGGACAGAACACCGAACCGACAAAGAGAAGGAAG
>JABMQV010000108.1 GCA_013203065.1 Desulfobacteraceae bacterium
CGGGCATATGGCACGATGCCTCCAATTCAAGGCCTGAGTTTTCTCAATTTGTGCACGAGACAGTGGAGAAAATCAGGAGGACAGGAACAATATGAAAAACAGAATCGAGATAGTTGCAAGCGGGTTTGGCGGACAAGGGGTGGTGAGGCTCGGCCAGATCATCGGAGAGACAGGGGTCAAGCTGGGTCTTCACGTTGCCATGCTCAAAAGCCACGGCACCGAGATGCGTGGCGGCTATGTGAGGAGCCAGGTGGTCCTATCCCAGGACATCATTGACAGCCCCATGTGCGAATCCCCGGACTATTTTATTGCCCTGTCAAGCGCCGCTTACAAGAGATTTAAGGACACGGTGGCGGATGATGGTTTTATCCTTTACGATCCGGCATTCGTGGATGAGGTCGATGAAGCCCTGGCATGCACTCAGAAGGCAGTTCCTGCCAAGGAACTGTCCATGGAGAACTTTGACAATGCCCTTTTCGCCAATACCCTGGTCCTGGGGTTTATTGCGAGACTCGTGGATGCGTTGGACAAGGAGATCATGCTGGAGAGCATACTGGAAATAATCCCAAAATTCCATAACCGGAACCGAAAGGCATTCCAAATCGGCTATGACTACCAGAGTTAGCAAAACCCTGCCTCTTCCGCGCACGCCCGAGTGAAAAGGGTGCGATTCACATGCGAACAATCAGGCACATTATTGATGAGAGAGCCGGCCAAACGCCGGACAAGGTCTATCTGATAGCGCCCGAACCCGGCCTGAGCCTGTCTTACGGGCAATTAAAGGAAGACGCCATCAGTTTCGGGAAGTATCTGATGAAGCTGGGTTTGAAGAAAGGCGACAAGATCTCCTTTATGCTGGGTAACGGGTACCAGACAACCAAGATTTTTCTGGGTGCCATGTATTCCGGTCTTGTTATTGCACCCATCAATTTAATGGCTCAGCCTTCCCATCTCGAATATGTCCTTGATCATTCGGACACAAGAGTGGTCTTTTTTACAAAAGACCAGAAAAGTAGGCTCGAAGCAGCCATTACGAAGGTGAAGCACGACATTGATCTCATGGAGATTGACAACGATGCTGAAACCATCATTTCTGCAGATCCGGATCTTTCAGGCTTCGCCCTCTCGGATATCCGGGAAGATGACGATGCCCTTTTGCTGTACACATCAGGCACCACAGGTCTTCCAAAAGGGGTGATCCTTTCTCACAAAAACATGATCGCAGGCGGACAATACACCACCCGGGCCCACCACCTCACCCCGGATGACCGAGCCCTGTGCTCCTTGGCCCTCTATCATATCAACGGCGAGGTGGTGACGGTTGTGACACCTCTGGTGAGCGGGGGCAGTGTGGTGATGCCTCACAGGTTCAGCGTGTCAAATTTCTGGGAACTGATCTCGGAATATGGCTGTACCTGGTTCAGTGTTGTGCCTACCATCATCTCTTACCTTTGCAGCAATACGGACCTTGAGGGGAAAGATTTGAACCTGGAACAACTCCGTTTTGGCCGCTCGGCCTCCTCCGCCTTACCACCATCGCTTCACAAGGAGTTTGAAGAGAAATTCAAGGTATCCATTGCCGAGACCATGGGCTTGACCGAAACGGCGGCACCTGTTTTTTCAAATCCCATGGACCCAAAGAAGAGAAAGTATGGTTCTCCGGGGGTGGCGGTTGGTAACGAAGCCAAGATTGTTGACAAGAACGGCAGCGAAGTGTCCCGGGGCACCCAGGGTGAGATCATGATCCGCGGCGACAATGTGATGAAGGGATATTACAAGGCCCCCGAGCTCACGGCAGCGGCTATTGAGCCTGACGGCTGGCTGCATACGGGCGATCTGGGATACATGGACGACGAGGGATTTGTCTTTGTTACGGGGCGAATCAAGGAGTTGATCATCAAAGGAGGGGAAAATATTGCCCCCAGGGAGATAGACGAGGCGTTTTACAGACATCCGGCTGTTCTGGATGCGGCCGCAGTGGGTATCCCCGATGAACAATACGGAGAGGAAATCATGTGCTGCGTCGTCTTAAAGCCGGGCTTCTCTGTAAAGGAAGAAGAGTTGCGAGACCACTGCCTGCCGCACCTTGGGGAATTCAAGACCCCCAAAGTCATAATGTTTATGGACGACCTTCCAAAGGGGCCCTCAGGAAAGATACAACGCATGAAGCTGCGCGAGGCATACCGTCCCTAACAAAACGGGGGTACCACTACTTCCACATCATTTTCCGTAAGAGCCCCCGATCATTTCTGATTGATGAGCCACCCCAATCCCAGGTAGCCGAGTCTCCCGTCTGTGGGGACACCTGTCTTTGAATCCCATCCCATGGCCTCATAGTAGAGCCTGAGGCCTTCGGCGAACTCTTCCCGCTTGATCCGTTTTTCTTGAACAGTTCCCTCCTCCAGGGGCTCGAAAAGCCGGTCCGGGAGGTAGTCATCTTTGCTGGATAACCCTTCCCTGTGGTTGAACATGCGGGCCATGGTGATGGCACGCTCGCCCACTTCTATGATCTCATACACGCTGCTGTTCCAGCCTGTCACCGCCTCCAGCAACTCGGCGATCAGGGGCAGCGTATAGGTTGAGTAGGGTATTGCCGAGAAGTTGCAGATCCCCAGCGAATTATTGAAACTGAATATCTTCTGGGTGTGAGCAAACTGGGAGACCTTGTCCGGTCCCATCTCTGTTGCAGACATGGGTTCTAATACCCCCAGGGGCTTGATGGAATCCAGCATTACGTTATCGGCTATGAAGGATGTGTCATGGGGGGCCTCGATATGATCCGCGCCGGTGGGAGAAACAGCAAAGCTCAAGCCCACACCGATCTTGCCCCGAGGATCATGTAAGGGAATTTCCAGACCCTTTATATGCATCGCATATGCTTCAGAACCCTTTCCTATCTTCTCGGACGCCCGCATGACCCCTTCCGCCAGGACGTCACCAAAACCCTCACGGAAGGCAATCTTCCGGATCATCTCCACCATTCCGTCCGCATTGCCGAATCTGAGATCGATATTGTCGGTATCCTTTTGTGTCAGGATACCCCGCTCGGTACATTCCATGGCAAATGCGATACTCACTCCCGTGGAGATGGTGTCCAATCCCCAGCGGTTGCAGAGTTCGTTCCCATGACAGATGGCCTCCAGGTTGTCAACGCAGCAGAAGGACCCCAGAGAACCCAGGGTCTCATATTCCGGTCCCCCGTATTCGGGTGTGGCAGCATATTTTCCCTCAACTTTCACGGTCCGTTTGCAAAGGACAGGGCAACTGTAGCAGCCCTTGGGTGCTTCAAGGACGGTCTTTTCCAGTGTCTCGGCTGAAATGGCCTCTGCGCCGTCGAACTTGCCCAGTTGAAAATTCTTTGTAGGCAATATGCCGGCGGCCTGAAGCGCCATGACAAAAACCGGTGTACCAAGTTTTTTAAGGGTAGGCCCCAAGGCGGACTTTGGGAGGAGTTCCACGAACGTCTTTCTGATTTCTTTAATCTTTTCCGAGTCGGCAACGGAGATCTTTCCGGTGCCGCGGACAGCGATTGCCCGAAGGTTTTTGGAGCCCATGACGGCACCCAGGCCTGCTCGACCGTTGACGTGCTTCAGCTCGTTGAGCACGCACGCATAGCGCACCAGTTTCTCACCTGCCTGGCCGCACTGTGCTACCCGAATGCGTTTGTCGTCAAGTTCCTCACGGATAAGCTCCTGCACCTCTCTCGTATCCTTCCCCCACAGGTTGGAGGCATCACGGATCTCGGTCTCTCCATCTTTTATCCAAAGGTAGACGGGCTCCGGCGAACACCCCTCAATGATGACTCCGTCAAACCCCGCCATCTTCAGCTCAGGTCCCCAGAAACCACCGGCCTCGGCCTCCCCGAAGGCCCCGGTGATGGGGGAAAGGGCCGCCACCGTATACCGGGTCAAGCCCGGCATAGGTACCCCCGATATGGCGTTGGACATGAAAATCAACTTATTCTCCGGCCCCAATGGGTCCACCCCCGGTTTTTGCTCCTTGAGGAGAAAGTAAAGGGAAAGGGCCGATCCACCCATGTATCGGCGGCAGATGGTCTCTGAAAG
>JABMQV010000811.1 GCA_013203065.1 Desulfobacteraceae bacterium
CCCTTGACGTCTTTGGGGGAAAACATACTTTTTACGAGACCATCAACCATTGAGATGTGAATCTATTTGTGCCCTCAACCTCTCAACCGCCCGATGTTTAACCGTATAGACGTTCTGAATGGAAAGGTTCATGGCATCAGCGATCTCTTCCACAGAAAGCTCTTTTTGGAAATGGAGCTTCATGAATAATCGATCTCGGGGAGGAAGGTTTTCAATTCCATTTTGAATCATATACTCTTTCTCCTTCCTTTCTAATGCTGCCCAAGGTTCTATCCAACTTGACTCCAGTTCGCACGTTTCCTCCAGAGACATCTTGTTTTTCTCCGACCCAATGGCATCAATCCCCTTTTTTCTGAGATGATTCAGCACGCACCGAATAGCAATAAGCCTTATCCATGAGGCAACGCTGCAGCCGTTTTTTCCTCGATACTGCCTTAGTTTCTTGCAGCCATGCTCAAAGAGATGCAGAAAGGTGGTGTTATGAAAGTCTTCAAGATCTTGCGGGATGAAAGAGGTCTGCTTAACAATGAGAGTATTGCGAATAGTCCCATAAACCAAGGCTGAAAAACGCCTGACAAATTGCTCTGACGCCTCTCTGTCGCCTGAAATGCACCTTGTGAGCAGCCTTCCATCCGTCTCATGAGAACGGATCATTCGGTTATGACCTTATCTAAGGGTTTGACAGAGCTTAAGCTGCCGTCCAGGATTTCTGCCTTTGAGATTTCCGGCATCACCTGTATCACACGGGCACGACCAAGGATTTCGTTGTCAGCACCAAGCAGTTTTCCGGTCACTGGGTGCTTTATTGGTTTCTCGTGGTATATGATCAACCTTCTCTGAAGGCTGATCTTGTCCTGTCCGATATCCGTAAATACGTACTTGTCGCTTTTCTGAACAACCAAACCGTCTAACAAAGGGAACTTCCTATGGAATTTTGTAGCCATACCTTTTGCCAGGGTCCTGAGTGCGTTGAGATCCTTGATTTCATCATACACATCTTCAGTGGCCAGGATCTCAGACGTCTCGGTATCGATCATGCGGGCGACTATTTCAATGCCCGCATTTGTTTCAATGATGTTTCCGAAAATGATTGTCTGTGCAGCTATTAGTTTACCAACCTGCAGGGCCGTTTGCCGGTCGATCAGCTTGGAACGACTGAGTTTTTGTTCGTGAAGAATCACTTCCAACTTATCTCTTTCAACTACTCGAAAACGATTTTGAGTAACCAGTGCGTCAATGAGATTATCCTGGAAGGATAAGCTTGCATCGGAAATCTCCCCTTTTTGCCCAAAGGGAAGAACCGTCAGGCTCAGACGTTCTGCCAATTGGAGGGCCTTTGGGACGAGTCTTGTGATGGCTATTTTCTTTTTTGCTACATTCCCGGCTTCATCTTTTGCCTCGATAGTGATGATATTTTTTCCCTTCTGAATTGCCAAGAGATGGTTGAAAAAGATTCTTTTTCCCTTCCGGCGCATGATTGGACGTTGATTAACAGACAGGTTTTGGATGTTGCTCTCGTCAGCTACATGTCCGTCAAGGTATACTTTATCCATAAAAACGGTTTGGGAATCGGTCCATCCCTTGAGGGAAATCTCAGGTGGCCGGGTGTCTTTGGAACCAAAAAGGCCTGCCAGAAAAAGCCCCTTCAGGTCTGAACTGGCAGACGCAAGCATTATGGGCTTAACCCTAGCCGAGGGAATCTTTAAATCAATTTTAGCAGAAGTCCGATTTCCGAGCCGGTCCGTGGCCACCAGCTCAAGGGTGTCGGTATTGGTAGGCGATTTTGCGACAAAAGGAACCTCCCCGCCCTTTTCGATGGGTACAGTCTCGCCATTTATTTTTAGATCAGAAACCCCTGATTCATCATATACGGACCCCTGGACCATATGGGCCTGCCCGGGTGCGTCAGGGCCGGGTGTCAGTTTTTCCACTGTAATTATTGGACCCTCCCGGTCCACGTGGAAAAGGATCTTGCGTCTGCTGACCTTACCCATGAGGTTCTTCGCCGCAACTTCAACCAGATGCGAACCCTGGGCAAGAGCCAAAGGCTCTCTAAATGGGACATTTTTTCGTGAACTCTCCATATAGAGCGGTGCACCTCTGATTTTGATGCCAGATATATAG
>JABMQV010000812.1 GCA_013203065.1 Desulfobacteraceae bacterium
CTGTAGTGTCAAGAAACGGATCCTATGGAACCTAACTGTCTGACATTACACAATTATTTTTTTGCGACCACGAACTTGGGTTAACAAGGCAGTGTCCGCTTCCGTTTGAAGATTTTGTACTGTAATTCCTTATGAGCGCACCACAATCACAATATAGGATATCCTCCCGTCTCGCTGAAGTTTTAAAATTCTTTCCTAAACCTTTGACCAGCAGTCTAGTTCAGAACAGGAAACCGTACAATGGAGAAGGCTAAATTTACCCTTTAGAGGTTTTTCTTGAGAGATAACTTTTGCCAGAAAGGAGGTGAAAGAAAACAAAAAAGGTTATCGTAGAGGAGTGATGTGAACCCATATTCTTCTCAAGGAGGTAGGAAGAAATGAAAAGATCAAAGTTTTCCGTAATTAAACGAATGGTTTCATCTTTTGTCTTCATGTTCTGCTTAATTTGGATTCCTCTTTCAGCACATGCTGGTGAGGTAATTAAGGTGGGTGTCCTTCTCCCCCTCAGTGGGGCATTAGCGTATGAAGGCGGCGAGGTTTTCAAGGGTTTTGAAGTCGCACGCATAGAACAAAACAAAAAGGGAGGCTTGCTTGGAAAACAGATTGAATTCGTCAAGGGTGATGCAGTAGATGCTAAAGCCGCAGTGAGTGAAGCCGAGAGACTTATAACGGTAGAGGGTGTCAAAATTATAATCGGCACTTTCTCCAGTGTAAGATCCTTTGCAGCATCGACCGTAGCCGAAAGAAATAAGGTGATTTATTGGGAGACAGGCGCCGTCGCTGATAAGATTACAGGCCGGGGCTACAAGTACTTATTTCGGACCCAACCGCAGGCCTCTAAACTTGCACGAGCTGCGGCCCGATTTGGCACCGTCACGGCAGCGAAAATACTGGGTATCCCAATCAAAGAGTTTAAGGTAGCGGTGATCGGGGAAGATTCTTCATACGGCAAATCGGTGAGTGAAACCGTAAAAAAAGTCGTCGGGGAAGTTGGGGCCAAGCTGGTTTCTTATCAGTTCTATGATGCGCACACTAAAGATCTCTCATCTCTCGTTCTCAGACTCAAGGTCAAGAGTCCTGATGCCCTTATCCCAACTTCCTATGTCAACGATGCCATTTTACTGCACCGCCAGATGAAACAGCTCAACTGTAATGTTAAGGTTTTCGTGGGAACTGGGGTTGGACACAACACAGGAAAGTTGAAAGATGCTGTGGGAAATGATGTAAACGGGGTTATTTGTTCGGGTTGGCCCAGTACCACCATCAATCCCGCCTATGCTACAGGATTTCCGAATTTCCAAACAGAATACAAGAAAGTCTGGAAAGAGGATATTGATTCTCCCCACCCTTTTGGGAACTATTCCGGAGCTTGGGTCTTATGGAGAGTCATAGAAAAGGCAGGGACTACCGATCCGGACGCCATACGACAGGCGGCACTGGCCTTGGATGAACCCGAAGGATATATGCCTATTGGTTGGGCCGTAAAATTCGCCGGGCCAAGCGAGCCCAACGCCGGTCAAAACATTAGGCCTGAGTGGTTTGTGGAACAATGGCAAAACGGCCGTTTGAATACCATATGGCCTAAAAAAGCCAAAGCCAAGGGAATAGAAGTTGTTATGCCTTTTCCGAAATGGAGCGAAAGGTAGGCAATCTTGTCAGAATATTGAAAGGGGAATGGTTTATTCTCAACCATTTTCCTTTCAGATTCTCAACCCGTATTCTGAATCTAAGATAGGTGACTATGTTTACAATTATTCTTCAGCTCATAGTCAATGGACTCCTTCTCGGTGGTATTTATGCCTTGGTTGCCATTGGGTTGACCCTGATATTTGGGGTTGTCAGGATCATAAATTTCGCTCAGGGGGATTTCCTCATGATCGGGATGTTCGCGTCGTTTTGGCTCTTCTATTTCTTTGGAATAGACCCTTATATTTCTATTTTGCTAGTAGCACCCGCCGTATTCCTTTTTGGCGTGCTGACGCAAAGGGTTATTATCAAACCCCTTCTGAACGCCCCTACCAACTCGATTGTTTTCGCAACCTTTGGTCTTTCAATCGTCCTACAAAATACTGCACTTCTTCTCTGCAAGTCAGACCCGCGTGCGGTGGACACATCTTATTCCAATGCCGTATTCCTTCTCGGTGATGTAGTGATCAATATCCCAAGGTTGGTGATTCTGGCGGTTGCTGTGGCCATTGTTATCGTTCTTTATTTCTTTTTACAGCGCACCTATTGGGGAAAGGCTCTGACCGCCGTGGCACAGGACAGAGAAGCAGCTATTCTAATGGGTGTCAACATTCATAAGGTGTACATGGTCGCTTTTGGTTTGGGTGTCGGATTGGAGGCTGTGGCAGGGGCCCTCCTGTTGCCCATTTACTCAGCCGTCCCAACCGTGGGCTTTGGTTTTACAATCATGGCCTTTGTGGTCGTTGTACTCGGCGGAATGGGCAGTATGTTCGGCGCTTTTCTGGCAGGCCTCATCATTGGGTTGGTGGAGGTCTTTAGCGGATTTTTTATCAGCCCCCAACTGCAGGGAGCGATCTACTATATTATCTTTGTAATTGTTTTGATCATGAGACCGCAAGGGTTGATGGGCAAAATCGGTGCCCAGGAGATGGGATTTAAATGAATGCTCAAGCCGAAAAAACGATACCATTTCTGAGGAGAAACATCTCGCTGTTATTCATCACAGTCGTTCTATGCATTTTTCCCTTACTCATCCACAATGCTTATACCGTCCACGTCTTTATTATGTTCTTTTTTTACGCCTATCTAGCTTTGGCGTGGAACATAATCGGTGGGTACGGGGGACAACTTTCCCTTGGCCATGGGGTCTTTTACGGACTAGGAGCCTACACCTCCACCTTGCTTTTCGTCGATTTTGGTCTTTCACCCTGGATAGGGATGCTGGCCGGGGGGGGGCTTGCCGCGGTGGTTTCAATGGTCATCGGATACCCCTGCTTCAGGCTCCACGGTCCATTTTTTGCCATGAGTACTCTTGCCGTATTGGAGGTGTTCAGGATACTCACGGTCTATTTTAGTGACCTTACCGGAGGATCAGTCGGGGTGAGCATACCGATTACCTTTGGATTCACGACCTTGGTGTTCCAACAGAAGATGCCCTACCTTTACATCATGATCGGATTTTTCTATCTGGCCGTTATTGTGAGCAAATTCGTAGACAAATCTAAGCTTGGCTATGAGCTGCTTGCCTTGAGAGAAGATGAGGATGCTGCCGAATCAACGGGTGTCAATGTGACCCGTACAAAAATGAAGGCCATGATGACCAGCGCCTTTCTGACTGCAATAGGTGGAAGTTTTCACGCACAGTACATTCTTTATATTGATCCGAGCGGTGAATTTGGACTAGGACATTCGGTCTTGATGCCCATAATGGCCATTCTGGGAGGGGTAGGCACGGTGTTAGGGCCCATACTGGGGGCAGCTTTTTTGGTGCCTCTACAAGAAATTCTTCGAGGATGGCTGGGAGGTCAATGGCATGGACTTCATCTCCTAATTTACGGACTTCTACTGATCATTGTCGTATTGTTTCTGCCTAACGGCATTTTGGCATGGCTTAAGGGATGGTTCTCCAAGATGTTTGGTAAGGTCTCAGACCAATCAGAAGACACGCCGAAGGCCCGGATTCGACCTGCCGAAAATTATTTCCGTACCCAGGAAGACGATAGCAAGCGAGTGAAAGCCGCGGATAGTGTCGTATTGAAGACACGCAGTATTTGCATGAGTTTTGGCGGCCTCATGGCCATCAAGAATCTTGACATTGAAATCAGTCGAGGTGAAATTACAGGGCTCATCGGACCAAACGGTGCTGGCAAAACGACCTTTTTTAACCTTGTTTCCGGTTTTTTAAAACCCGACTCAGGGGGTATAGAATACAATGGTGTCGATATTACCGGCCTCAGACCGGCCCATAAGCTTTGCCGCAAGGGAATTGGTCGCACATTTCAAATCGTAAAACCCTTTGGTAATATTACAACGTTGGAAAATATCATGATTGGAGTGCTTTCCCATGTTGATTCTGAAAAACAAGCCAGGCAAAGCGCGTTGGAAGTCTTGGATTTTGTCGGCCTGTATCACAAAAAAAATCACCTGGCAAAAGGCTTAACCCTCGGAGACCGAAAAAGACTCGAGTTGGGCAAGGCATTGGCCACGCGTCCGCATTTACTCCTTCTTGATGAGATTATGGCGGGCTTGAACCCTAAGGAGACCGAAGAAGCTATAGAACTGACCCATAAGGTCCGCCAGCAGGGGATAACCGTTATCTTGATCGAACATGTCATGCGCGTCGTCATGAATCTCTCGGACCGTGTCATCATTTTACACCACGGCGAGAAAATTGCCGAAGGCTCGCCGCATGAAATTGCTTCCAACGAAAGGGTGATCAAAGCTTACTTGGGAGAAGAATATGTCATTGCTTGAGTTGGTGGATATCGACGTCCACTATGGAGATGTGCAAGTACTATGGAGTGTATCTCTCTACGTCGAAGAGGAAGAGATCGTCAGCGTTGTGGGGGGGAACGCCGCTGGAAAGACCACGATTATAAATACCATATCTGGATTGAACTTTTCTACAAAGGGCACTTTGAGTTTTATGGGAAAAACCATCAATACCCTGCCTCCCCATGATAGAGTTCCTTTGGGTCTGGTCCAGATTCCCGAAGGACGTAAGATCTTTCCATATATGACCGTCATGGGTAATCTTGAAATGGGTTCCTTTAACGACAGGGCCAGAAAGATGAAAAGTGAGAATTTTCATAGAGTATTCTCGCTATTTCCTTTGTTGGAACAGAGGGAAAACCAATTAGCCAGAACATTGAGCGGAGGTGAACAACAGATGCTCGCAATAGGAAGAGGCCTTATGGCTCAGCCGAGACTGTTGATGATGGATGAGCCTTCTCTTGGTCTTGCTCCGATTGTGGTCAAGGTAATTTTCGATACCATACGATCGATTAATCTTCACGGCATAGCCCTGCTCTTGGTTGAACAAAATGTGAAGCAGAGTCTAGATCTTTGCCAACGTGGTTACGCACTTGAGAATGGAAAGATTGTTCTTAAAGGTACTGGGGAAGACCTTTTGAACAATGACCATTTGCGCAAAGCCTATCTAGGAATTTGATTTGACGTTTTTTTCGTAAAGACACAGGAAAATATAGAAAGGTTGGAGGAAACGATGAGCTTCATTAACAAAGTCGCCGTTGTAACCGGAGGTGCCTCAGGGATCGGAGCAGCCACCGTTAAAGCCCTTGCCACTAAGGGGACCCATGTGGTGGCGGCTGATATCGACTCTGGCTCTCTGAAAAAAATGGAAGAGGAGTTTAGTGAGGCAGGGCATTCATTTCTTGCGTTGAGAGTGAACGTTGCGGCTGAGGAAGATGTCAAGGAAATGATCGACAAAACTGTTTCTCACTTTGGCAGTATTGATATGTTGGTCAACAACGCTGGGATTTCCCCGAAACATGAAGGGAAAAAGGTCAATCTTTGGGAAATGTCCATTGCAGAGTGGGATCAGGTCATGGCCGTTAACATTCGAGGCGCCTTTCTTTGCTGTCATTCTGCTGTGCCCGTAATGATTGAGAATGGGAGCGGCGCCATCGTAAATGTATCATCTTTAGCCGCAAAGGTGGGATCTGTAATCACTGGGTGTCACTACGTCATTTCTAAGGCCGGCGTCATAGGGTTGACCAAAATCCTTGCCCGGGAGGTGGCCGAGCACGGCATTCGAGTCAACGGAGTTGCACCCGGCAGGATTGATACACCCATGATCTGGGATGTCCCACCTGAGGTCAATGGGCGCTATAAAGATATGATTCCCCTAAAGCGCCTCGGAACACCCCAAGAGGTCGCGGATGGAATTGTCTTCTTGCTTTCCGATTCCGCCGCCTACATCACGGGTCAGATCCTTGATATCAACGGGGGAATTGGTATGTTCTATTAAGAGTGAAGACAGTAAAAGAAAGGGAGGGCATAATGACGGTCGGACATCGACTTGCAGAGCTACTTACAGAATATGGCATAAAATACGTCTTTGGCGTACCTGGTGGTCAGACGCTGTCACTTTACCAGGGAATCATGCGATTGGATGGGAGCATCAACCATATTTTGATGCGAGACGAAAGGAGTGCTGGTTTTGCAGCAGACGCATATGCCAGGATTACAGGACGCACCGGGGTGTGCGATGCCACGGTAGGCCCTGGAGCCACCAATTTGGTTTCACCTATTGCAGAAGCTTACAACGCTTCCATTCCCCTGTTAGTCATCATCTCAGATATCCCACGCGCCTGGGAACATCGGCGGATTCGTGGAAACGCATCCCAAGCCATGAAACAATTGGAAATGTTTTCTACCATCAGCAAGTGGCAAACGACTTTGACCGAGCCATCGGCTCTGGATGACGTGGTAGACACGGCCTTCCGGATTGCCACGACGGGCAAGCCGGGACCCGTGGTTTTAGCCATCCCCGAGGACGTTTTTTGGGCGCCTGCCGCCCAGCCGAAGGATGTTGATCGAAGCCAGGGGGCTCTTTTCCCGCGTCATCGGATAGCTCCTGATCCGGAAGCGATCGTGCTTGCAAAGGAGGTCATTCTTAAAGCACACAAACCGGCCCTTTTAATCGGAGGCGGGGCAATGATATCCAATGCGTTTGACGAAGTACGCGCCCTTGCCGAATACCTCGATTCACCCGTATGCACAACCATAACGGGCAAAGGTATCATGGAGGAAACACATCCTCTCGTCTTTGGCGTGTGCGGATCCATGGGCAACCCCATTGCCAACAAGATCATTGATGAGGCCGACCTCGTCATTCTTATTGGTACGAAGGCGGGGCAGTTGGCAACGTTCGGTTATGACATCCCGAAACCCGGGGTGCCAACAATACATATAGATATCGATCCCGAAGAGATTGGACGAAATTTTCCGGATAGTATTCCGCTAGTCTCCGATGTCCGTCTGGCCATTAAACACTTGCTCGATCTCCTGGAAGATGACAGACCCCAAACAGCCTGGGAGAAAGACCGTCTAACTCAGATGTTTACGCAATGGTACAAGGGAGCTGTCGATAGGGTATCCAAAAAGGGCGCCCCATTGATGCCTCAGGCGATCATGGATGTGGTGAACCGATTTGTCACTGAGGAAGATTTGATCGTTTGTGATGCCAGTCTTGCTTCTGGTTGGGCTGCTGCTTACTGCCGTCTTCCAAAAGCCGGGCGACGATATCTTGCACCCAGGGGACTTGCTGGACTTGGTTGGGGTGCCCCTGCCGCCGTTGGAGCAGCCTTAGCATCGGACAAAAAACATCGTATTCTACTTTTTGCTGGGGATGGAGGGCTTGCTTATTCGGTCCAGGAGCTGGCTGTCATGGCGAGGCTTGAGCTTCCTGTGGTCACTATTCTGTTCAACAACGACGCCCTCGCTTGGATCAAACATGTGGAGAAAAACCGGTTTAAGGAAGGGTTTATCTCTACGGACTTTCGCCACATTGATTTTGCAACCGTTGCCAAGGGATTTGGTGCGCGCGGTTACACAGTACAGACACTTGATGCGCTTCAGACAGCGCTTGAGAGCGAAAAAACGCCCAAGGGACCTTCGCTCATTGATATGTTCACAGATCAATGGGAGACACCGGTCCTGCGCTTCTCATCATCCGGGAAAAAATAGATGTAAACTGAAATCCAACGCCCCGTGCCTTTGTTTTCGACGTCAATTGTATACTGTTCAGCCTGCCTGAGAGCCAACTGGATGCATACTAAAGGTAAAGAATGATGAGGGAGTCATTTCAGTCTGCCACGCATTGGTCCACATTTGTTTTAGGAGGTCCCAATGGCGGATTGGTTTGAAAAGCTGACGCTCGGGTCCATACCGGACCGTGCTGCGAGAAAATTTGGAGACAGAGAAGGCCTGTACTTTAACGGCAAACGATGGAACTTCGGCCAACTGGTTGAAGACATCAACCGGGCTAGTCAAAGGACTGATCCATTTGGGCATTCAACCGGGAGAAAAGTCAGCCTCTAGGGACCAAATCGCCCGGAATTCATCTATCTCTTTTTCGCTGTGGTCAAGATATTGGTTGATGTACAAGCCAGTTCCAGACTCATTTCAGGCCTTTTATCTTGCCAGAAGCCACAGATTTCAGCAACCTAAAAACCTGTGATATCATCAATTCGGCCAAACTGAGTAAACCTGTCGAGTAGACCGGGGACTCCCATGGCTACAGGCTGATGTTTGTGTTTTCCGTTTGCCGCCTGGTTTCCCAGCGGTGCCACAATATCTCAGCCATACCTTCGGTTGCGCCCCAGCCCCTCACAGAACCGGACAAGCGGATTTCCCATACATGCGGCTCTTCGGTTAACCATTCAA
>JABMQV010000109.1 GCA_013203065.1 Desulfobacteraceae bacterium
CTCCGGCCGTAAGCAATAAAGCACCAAGGTTGATGAGGCAGAAGGCTCGAAGATGGAAGATGCACTTGCGAAGTGACAAGTCCTTGGAAGATTTGTCAAGGATGTTTGGTCCCGTTATCAGCGGCTGGATCAATTGTTATGGGAGTTTTTATAAATCTGCGCTGTACCCGACCTTGCGCCATTTGAATAGAACTCTGGTTAGATGGGCAATGAGGAAATTTAAAAGGTTTCGGCGCCACCGCAGACGTGCGGAATACTGGTTAGGAAGGGGTTGTCCAAGCCCTAAGCCTCACGTTTTGTCACCTCAATGACTCCCGTGTTGGCATTCACTGTCACGTGATCGCCGGTTTCAATCATACGGAGTTCATCTTCATTCAACCCATAGATCATCGGTATATCAGCAAGTATTGCACCAACAATGCCCGGTGTGTAAAGGGCGCTGCCGATTATTAATGCCTTTGGCGCGACTCCCGCTTCCTTGAGCCAGCAGAGGGAAGATTCCTCATCTGTAGAGCCACAGCCACACGGGGCAACGATTACCTTGTCCTTAACGTTTTCCCCTTCTATTTCATGTCCGGCCGCATAAACAAGCCCGCTTGCCATATCAACATAGGATAGAAACATAAACGGTTTTCGGCATGCCAGGACCTGCCCCTCGGCCATGCCAGCCGATGCAGGTTGCCCTTTGAGTGTAAATCCCATCTTATTTCGCCTCCCATTTGCCCAGAACTGCTGCATCTATACAATTCCTGGTGGTTCCGAACCAGGCCGTTGTCTTTCCCTTGCTTCTTCGATAGGCATTTTGGGCAACTGAACCAGATGTACTGGCCACGACCCTGACACCGAGGTCTTCACTTAGAGGGGGAAGGGCAGCACGCCGAATGCACATGTCAGAGATTACATGGCCGCCCGCAGCCTCGATGGTGTCAACGAAGCCCATTCGCTTTGCCAGAGATATGACCGATTCACTTGCTCCAATTAACAACCGCACATCGTTGTGTACCCGTCGACCGTCAATAAGCCGGGCGATCTCGCCGATTTCCTCCAAGGCACAGTGTGGGCACCCAATATTTACCATATCAATTTTCCTGTCAGTTGCAGTGGAAAAATATTCGTAGGCTTCCTCCTTCTCCTTCTTGCCGAAGGAAAATTTTTCCTCAGGTCTTTTCCCTCCAAGAGCAGATTCTACTGTGGGCGCTTCCGGGGTAACACCTACGATATGAAACATGCCCGCCGCACTGTTATAAATCTGGGAGGCGCACATATACTTCGCATGAGCGGACCGCATGGTTTTGCTCAATCCCTGGTAGACAGCGATACGATCAACCAGCACTGTCCCTGTCCAGTGTGCCAGGGCAACATAATCCGCATAATCAAATGTATCAGGTTGCAGACTCGATGAAACCTCTATTAGGACATTTCCGTACCGATTCTTGGTTAAGTGAAACCCGTATTCGGGGGTTTTTCCGGTAATCGCCGAAGCAAGGGCAGTGGTAGCGCCATCCAGGTTTGTCATGGCCCCAAACCACGAATTGGCTAACATTCCCACATTGGTCTCAGTAAAGGCAACATGTTCTCCTTTTCTCAGATCATAAACAAAATGGGGAAGACAGGTATAGGCCGGTATCACTCCCAGCCGTTGATACAACTCCTTTCGCAGGAGGGCAGCCCGCTCCTCTTCCTCTATCACGGGTTCAGGAAGCCCCAACGCTTTTGCAAGTGAAATATTGAGGTCGAGCGGGAGTGGCGCCGTGGGGACCTTAACTTCAGCATCCTTTGCCATGCCAGCCATCACGTCTGAAAAAAGATGACTGGCTTTTCCCGCCGGGGATAGGGTATATTTAGATAATTCGAATACCAATGCATGGCCGATATTTATCATCTTTTCGGCACCATAGGCATCACCCACCTTTACGAGAAGTTCCATGGCGTTTTGTGCGGAAGTCCCCTTTTCTCCCTGCAACATTCTTTGTTCATCTTCATCTAAATAGAGCATTTCTACCTCTAACCATAAGTTTTTATTGGATTGTTCTTGAAAAAGAAGACGGTTCTGTCCGTCTTGCCACCCGCCTGCCTTGCCTGATATTGAACTGAATTGGATTTGACCGTCCACCACGAGCACAGAGAGAAAAGTTGCAACAGATTGGGGACGGCATTGGCGGGCAGGTCAAAAAAGAGTAGTGGAATTCGGGGAATGGCTCTGTGAGGAGGTCCTCAAGGCAGTTCCCCACCGTCATTTCGTTTTCAGCATACCCAAAATC
>JABMQV010000110.1 GCA_013203065.1 Desulfobacteraceae bacterium
AAGCAGGGATGCGAAAATGTGAAGTTATTTCTGCGCAGGCCCTTGGTTTGTAACTTCTCCGCAAGCCACGAAGATGCTTTATTGAAGTAAACCCGGTTGATTCATTAGTAATAAGGTTTCCCCTGACACCTGACACCCTCACACTGTTCTAGTTGCGGCCGAAGGCCTGTATGGGCGTATTATTCAGTGATTTATGAACCGCCCAGCTTCTTTCCTATTTCCCGTCCATAGTCCTGGGCCATCTGGGTCCCTCCACCCAATGAGGCCGACTTTAATCTTAAGGGTCCGCTTACCATCTCCATATTGAAAATATTTTTCATGGTATTGAAAATTCGATCTGGGGCCTCGCCGCTCCATCCAAAGGCCCCAAATGACCCCCCTACCTTTCCTTCCAGACCGGCTTTTTCAGCCAGAAAGAGCAAGGTCTTCATTCCCTGCATCATCTCGCCATGGTAAGTGGCCGAGCCAAAGGAATAGGCATCATATCCCGCCAGATCTTCCTCCTTCTTTATTTGGGTGACGTTTTGAACCGTCGTCTCCGAACCTTGGAACCGGATCCCTTCGGCAATCAACTCAGCGATATTCTTGGTATCACCGCTCCTTGTGGCGTACACGACCAGTGCCTTGGCCATGCGAAACCTCCCTCTTGTCTAGTCGTCTTCCGTTTCAACCTTTCCTTTAATCTTGGTACCGCAGTTGGAACATTTCCAATCGACCATGGCTTTTCTCTCCTTTGATTCTAGTGTTGCCCGGCCCCTTCAGGGCATGAACTTATGCTTTCCAGTGACCGTGGAGGTTGCAATAGGCCCGGACCGTGACCTGATCTGAGGCAATATTAAAAGTTGCCTCGGGGGCTTCTCCCGGCTCCAGAAATTGCAGGTAGGCCTTTCCATCCGAAACGACCTCGACCCACTCAATATAATGTTTCTCCTCCATGGGGTGTGGCACCTCGCCGACCTTTACTGTGACGCCATCGGCGGTCTTTTCCGCTACCGGAACATGTTTTTCCTTGGCCGCATCCACGGTGTTTTCTTTCTGAAGCACCATGGGTTTCCCACAGCAGACCAGTTCTCCCTTTCCTCCGTGCAATACCTCCACAATGTTCCCGCACAATTCGCATTTATAGACTTCCAATTTTTGTGCCATTTTCATTCTCCTTTCGTTGATTGTTTACCAAAGATTCCGAACCAAAAGGCTCAAATTGATTTATTGACCGCATCCATCACGGCGGCATAATCCGGCTCATTGGTAATTTCATTTACGATCTGAATGTATTGGATGATACCCTCTCGATCAACCACAAATACAGCCCTTGCCAGTAGACGCAGTTCCTTGATCAGGACCCCGTAAGAGGTTCCAAAGGACGCATCGCGGTGATCAGAGAGGGTAATTACCCTGTCCACACCGGCGGCCCCACACCACCGTTCTTGGGCGAAGGGCAGGTCCATGCTGATGGTCAGGATCACCACGTCATCTCCCAGACTTGCCGCCTCTTGGTTGAATCGTCGTGTCTCCATGTCACAAACCGGCGTGTCAAGCGATGGGACGGATGAGATAACACAGGTCTTTCCTCGATAGGCCGAAAGCTTGACCGGGGAAAGCCTATTGTCAAGGAGTTCACAATCGGGTGCTGGTGTCCCCACGGCGAGTTGGTTCCCCACCAACGTCAGGGGGTTGCCTTTCATGGTTATAATTCCGGTTCGTTCTTCCATGCTCCCTCCTGTTACTGAGAAGTTTTGGGTGGGGGATCAATAATTTTCCCCCAGCAGCTCGAAATAGGCCTGGGGGTGTAGACAGGCTGGACAGGACTGGGGTGCCTCGTTCCCGGTGTGGAGATATCCACAGTTTCGACACCGCCAGACTTCCTCCGAATCCCGTTTGAAGACCCGTCCCGCTTCAATATTTGAGGCCAGGTCCACGTAGCGCTTTTCGTGTTGCTTTTCTGCAATGGAAATGGCGTCGAAGACGTCTGCAATGGCATGGAATCCTTCGTCCCTTGCCGTCTTTGCAAACCCGGGGTACAACTCCGTGTGCTCAAAGTGCTCGCCACCGGCCGCGGCCTTGAGGTTTTCCAGTGTGCTGCCGATCACCCCTGCTGGAAAACTTGCCTGGACCTCAACCTCTCCGCCTTCCAGAAACTTGAAAAACCTTTTTGCATGCTCTTTTTCCTGGTTGGCGGTTTCATCAAAGATAAATGAAATCTGTTCAAAACCTTCCTTTTTGGCCTGACTTGCAAAGTAGGTGTAACGATTTCGTGCCTGTGATTCACCGGCAAACGCACCGAGCAGATTCTTTTCAGTCTGGCTACCTTTTAAATCCATTATCCTGCACCTCCTTGATCAATTTTGTATTTTTCTTGCGGGGGACCATCTTCCTGCTTCATGCAGTTCCCGCAGAGACCAATAAACTCGAGTTTGTGCCCGAAAATTCCGTATTTTGTCAATTTACCTAAGGTGTTTTCAAGGGTTTGGAATATGTCGTCCGATGGCTCGATGTTTGCGTCCTCGACACGTTGGCAACGGGTACACGTGATATGGAAATGCTCCCTGGGATTGCCGTCAAACCGCATCTGCATCCGGACCGGCTGAAGTTTTTGAATCAGACCACATTCCGAAAGCACATCGAGATTGCGGTAGACGGTTCCCATGCTGATGCGCGGCAATCTCTTCCTGACCGTTTCGTATATTTCATCAGCCGTGGGATGGGAGCGGACCTTTTTTAGCTCTTCGAGGATTACCCTCCGCTGGTGGGTCATCCTGTGGTTCGGAATTGGATCCAATTTTCACATCTTTCTTGAAACTTGATTATTAGGAGCTATTCCTAATTAATAGATAAGTCCCAATATTGTCAAGTGAAACCGGATCCGAACGCCTTCTGCCCGTCTATCCCATAGTTATTCAACCAGCCGGGATAGAAAATTTCTTCTCCCGGAAATGGATCTTCGGCCTCTGACACCTGGGGCAAGTCAACTGATCCGGAAGGGCCCCAAAAGAGGTGCCCGGTTTCCAGTTTTTCGCCGGATCACCCTTTTCCGGTTCGTAGGCATAGCCGCAGGGACACTGATACAAGTGAATCTTTTTCCATTGGTTGCCGGGCATGGGGTTTCATTCACCTTTCGCAGCAACAGATTCCGGACCCCCAAGGGGTCTGAAGGCCTTTTTGCTTGCCCCGCAGACAGGGCATTTCCATTCATCCGGCAGGTCCTCGAAAAGCTTTCCCTTTGGAATCTTCCCCTTTCTGTCTCCTTTGTCCGGGTTATAGATATACCCGCAGTTTATGGTCTGACATTGCCACATCTCTTCGGGTTTTGCCATTATGCGCTCCTTGGCCTTCACTTACGATTTCAATTCTTTAAGTTTCCCGTGCCACGAACACTGGTCACAGTATATGTGGGTTTCATCGCCGATGGCTGGGCATTCAGAAGCATCCGTGTTTTCAGAAACCACGATCTCGCCGCTCCCTACACTGAAAGCATAGGTTTCGTACTCATCGTCAGGATCTTTCACAAAAAAATCTTCGCATCCGCAAAAAGGGCATTTCATTTTCCACACCCCCGTTTTCTGGCGGACAAGGCCTAGTCCACTTTCACAAAGGCCTTGGCCTTTGAGCTGCAAACCGGACAGGTTTCCGGGGGTTCATTTGCGCAGGTGTATCCGCACACAGAGCATACATAATAGCACGTCACATCTTCAGGGTTATCCAGATTATCCAGGACCTCCTGATAGAGATTTGCATGCACTTCTTCCACCGCATTTGCATAGTCAAAAGATCTTTCTGCCGCCTTGTTACCCTCTTCTTTGGCGGTCTCGATCATCTCGGGGTACATCTCCTTAAACTCGTGGGTCTCACCAGCGATGGCCTCTTTCAGATTTTCTGCGGTGCTCTTAACCCCCCCAAGGACCCTCAAGTGGGCGTGGGCATGAACCGTCTCGGCCTCTGCGGCGGCCCTAAACAATTTTGCAGCCTGTGGGTGCCCTTCCTTGTCAGCCTGTTTGGCAAATGCGAGGTACTTTCTATTGGCCTGTGATTCCCCTGCAAATGCATCCGATAGGTTCTTTTCCGTCTTGCTCATAACTTTTCTCCTTTCTAGAGTGGGTTAATGCTGGCGGTTGCTATCCTGGAAAACCGACTCTCTCTCACTTCCACCAGCCTTTTTTGATATGGGCCTCCCTTTCTGATTCAGCCAGCCGCTTGATCTTATAGGCCGAATCCCGGAGAACCCCATAGAGGACCCCACAACCGGAATCCTCTCGAACGGCATCTCCTTGGTCTGCCAGATCAAGCATGGATTCGATCAGTTTCAAGGTCTTCTTTATGCTTTCGTCGCACTGCCTCAGCGGAGCGGTTGAAAAAGACGATACGCCTCAGGATATCGTGTGCAATGATACCTTCCTTCAGGTTATCGAGGATTCGCTCCAGGTTTTCTTTATCCGCAAGGAGCTTTTCAAGACTCAAATCATACACGGGCTGACTATCCCTTATGTGAAGCATAGGAAGTATCGGTCGGGGAACCCTTTGGCGGAGACTATAGTAAAAAGAGGTTGCGGCATCAAGAAGAAACCATTTGAGTTGCCGGGGGCTTCCCGCCTCTTTGACACACAGACCTCAGTCCACTCGAATGTGCTGGCGTGTTGATCTCTGACCCATAGACAATTTGCCCAGAAACATGGCATCGAATTCCAGAGGTCCTAATTATTTGGTTTTGCCCAAAACAGCAGTTGAAAATAGTGTCGCTTTCTGGCATTAGTGGAAAGGGCCTTCGGGAAGGGTCCTGACTTTCGAGGAGTGATCATGTATCTTTCTGCCATCATCGCTAATTTGCGTTTTCAAGATGTCCTGGATATCATCTTTCTAACGGTCGTGGCCTACCATCTGTATTCCTGGTTTCGGGGGACAAAGGCCTTCAAGGCGCTGGTTGGACTCCTGGGTCTCGGGATTGTGTATACCGTTGCGCGTTTTTGGGGTTTATTTCTAACGACCTGGGTATTTCAGATCTTCTGGCAGGTCTTGGTGATTCTGCTGATCATCCTGTTTCAGTCGGAGATCCGGCAGGTGCTGGAACGGGTGAACCCTCTGCGGGCCCTCGGCGTGCGCAAGATCACCAGCCTTGAGGAATGGATCCCAAGTTTTGCGCGGGCGGTTTTCAAGCTGGCCAAAAGGAAAATAGGTGCTTTGGCCATCATTGAACGGGATGACCTTGTGGGTGAGCATATTACGGAAGGACAGGAACTGGAAGGTGTTCCAAATTCCGAATTGTTGATGAGTATCTTTCATAAGGAATCTCCATTGCACGACGGTGCCGTACTGATTAGGGGAGGACGAATCATCCAGGTATCCTGCTATCTACCGTTAAGCTCTTCCGAGGGGCTTCCAAAGCAGTGGGGTACCAGGCACAGGGCGGCGCTGGGTGTTTCCGAACGTTGTGATGCATGGGTGGTGGTGGTTTCTGAGGAGCGAGGAGAAGTGTGTTTGGCCCGGGGCGGCGATCTGGAAAGAATAGAGAACCCCGAGAAATTGTCAGAGTTCCTTTTTGAAGCGATTACCCACCTTGGCGCTCCGAAGAAAACCTGGATGGAAAAGATTCGGTTTCTCATGAGTAACCGATGGCGTGAGAAACTCACTTCACTGGCACTGGTAAGTATCTTGTGGCTGCTGCTGGCAGGACAGCAAAACTTCCAGGTCAATCTAAAGGTTCCCGTGGAATTGAAAAATTGCCCCAAGGATATTGAGGTTGTGAAGCCGGTTGATCCCGCCGTGACGTTGACGGTTCGTGGGCTGAGAAAGGATGCGAGCACCCTGGGTCCGGAAGATGTGAACGTGTCCGTTGACCTGTCCATTGCCCACGTCGGTAGCAGAATATTCCGTATCACCCGAGACAGGATCCTCTTGGATAATGATAGACTCCGGGTGGTTGATATTGATCCTCCTCAGATAGAATTTGAATTCAAAGAAAAAGAGTGAACTAAACGTCTCCTGTCCTCTTCTCCGTATTGACTCAAAATTTGAATCCGGGTCCTCCCTCAGGGGCGCAGGGCCTTATGGGCCGAAGGCTGGCCCCGGATCTTTCTATGGCTTGGACGATTCCAGGAGGAAGGCAACATGTCAAAATTTGAAAAATATGTGGAACTGTCAAAATCACTAAATGTGGTGAATGCCAAAATCATCTCCTCTCAGGACATCTGTTTTGATATCCGAGCCCTGTTGAAGTGTCGGTGGGGCTGTGAGGACTTCTTTCAGAATACAATCAGATGTGGTACTCGGGATACAACCTATCAAGAACGCGTTGAAATGGTAAGAAGCTATAAGAATGTTCTGCTGGCTCATGGGCATGATGCGCGACAACTGAGTATCGCGGTTCTTGAGATTGAAAGGGCGGCCTTCCTTGATGGTTACTATCTGGCGTTTGCAATTCGGACCTGCAATCTCTGTGGGGTTTGTGAAGTCCAAAAGGGAAGATCGTGCCCGACGCCATTCAGGGTGAGACCTTGTGATCAGAGCTTTGGCATTGATGTCTATCGAACGGTCCGGAATCTTGGGCTCCCGTGTGATACCCTTCAGGACAAGGATGATACCCAAAACCGCTATGGGTTTGTCCTGCTGGACTGAAGGAAAGAAAGGCCTTTCACAATTGAAAGGAGTCGAGCATGTCAGATAAGAAATCTTTGTCTTCAGAGTACCAGCAGGTCTTACAGGACCAGGTAATCAATGAGGATGGTCCAGGTACGATCCTGAGGGATTTTGAGATAGTTTTAGACTTCATCGGATCAGAAGGCATCATGGTCTCCGGGAAAACAAACCTTCTCCTTTTGAAGGTGCTGGCAGAACTGAATTCCCGGCTGACCCACCCGATCGAGATCGATCTCAAACGACCGCAGCAGAAATCATACCCCAACATCCACGGACTTTACCTTTTGCTGCGTGCTTCAGGTTTGAGTATGATTCGGGGGAGCGGTAAGAAATCCCGCTTGATGGTAGATAAGGCGATCGAGTCCTGGAGGAGCCTTAATCCGACTGAACGTTATTTTAACCTCTTGGGGACCTGGCTTGTTCACGGAAGCCCCGAGGTTTTGGCCGAAAGAATGGGTGGTTCTTTTCGCTGGATGCCTGAATGTAAAAGGTTCTGGAAACGTATACCCAAGCACGGGTTAAAGATTGCAGGAAACAAAGATGAAGAGATGTTTGTCACCTATTCCATCGGTTTTTTTGGTCTTGCCCTTCTCGAACTTTTCGGATTCATAACATTAGAGCACCTCAAACCGGAAAAAGGTAAGGGCTGGCGCATTGGCAGGGCTTGCCGCACGACCTTTGGTGATGCCCTTTTAGCGTTATTATGGAGTATGTTCTGTGGAGATCTGGGAGATTTCTTCTTTTTCTCACAGGCAATGAACGATACATGCGACTCCTTTCAGCCGGTAATAAAACCTCTTTTTTCCGAATGGCACAATAATTTGATCGTTCCAGAGCCCATGTTCCAGGATGGGACCTATATTTTCAAGATTTCTTTGGCCCGTAATTGCTGGAGACGTATTGCGATTTCAAGTCACATGGATTTGGAGAGTCTCAGTGTCACCATCTTGGACGCCTTTAACTTTGATCACGACCATTTGGATAGGTATTCTTACAAGAATCGCTTTGGTACCCAAACCAGAATTTACCATCCCTATATGGATGATGAACCTTTGCACACCGATGAAGTCCTTATCGGAGAAATTCCCATTCAGGAGGGGGATACCATGATGTACCTCTTCGACTTCGGTGATAATTGGGAATTTGACGTGGAATTGGAACGGATCGATCCTCGTGATGAGAAAAAAAAAGAGCCTGTTGTCGTTGAATCCCGAGGCGAGGCTCCCCGACAGTATCCGATTTGGGGTGAATAACGTTTTTCGCTTTTTGATGGGCTTGGGCAATAAGTCCTTGGAATTCAGTGAAATTATAACTGAAGGGAACCCTTGATGGAAAAGACAGTACACTGCAAATGTAAATCAGGATGTGAAAACAGACGATGCGTTTGTCTCAGGAACAAGGAACCCTGTGATGAGGAGTGTAAATGCGTTGACTGCGAGAATCCACTTAACGGGATGGATGTAAGGGAAACCCCGAGCAATAATGATAGTGCGCTGCCATTGGCGGAGGTGGTGGAGGGAAGGGGGCTGAAAGGGGAATTCGACTCACTGGATTTCTGGTTTGCCATTTGCACTCCCTTTAAGATGCTCAAGTTTTGCCAGCCAGTTGTCAAAGTGGGGGCATTGTCTCCGTATGGCTTGAATTCCTATGGCCTCAGAGACCGTTTTGCCCATGGCAACCTTTCTGTATCCATTTTTTAACGCTCCAAGCCGTTTGGACGGCGCTTTCGCAGGATTGTCGTCTATTTCTTCCGGGTTAGTATACTCTTCAAGTATTCCCCTAATCTGCGATACATCTATCCCGGTCCTTTCTGCCAGGGTATCGGCATCGCTGAAAAGTAAGGCTTCGAA
>JABMQV010000813.1 GCA_013203065.1 Desulfobacteraceae bacterium
AAGGTCCTTGTTGAATTAGACAACAAGCTGCTCGGAAAGAAGAAGGAGGAGCTCATTGAGAAATACTTTAATGTGGCTGACATAGATAAGGCATGGGAATTCGTACGTAGTTAATATTGCTATCTCTTTTCCAAGATTGAATGTTGCCTTCATCTGGGGATCAACATTCAATCTTGATTCATCTAAATACGTCATGAAAATTCAGCAAGATGTAGACCCCCGGCAAAACCACTGATTTCCTATATCTGCTGGATTTTCCGGACGAAAAGTGAAACTTAGGCTTGGTAGTTTTGCATTATTTTGGGGGGAACCTTTGGACCCGCGAACGGCTGTCTCTTTTCATGAAGCGAGGGAAAATGGAGAGATGGGCAATGCTCTTCAAGAACATCACAAAGGCGGAAAAATAGTTACCCTTGTGATATTCATAGGAATATTCCTTCTGACTTTTATAACAGTATCGCCAGTAAAAGCGGCTTCTTCCGGGGTTAACAAAAAGATAGAAGACACTCTGCAGGGGGACTGGGGCAAAATCAATTTCAATATCCGCTGGCGTTTCGAACATGTCTACCAGGAAGGTAAAGAGTCTGCAAACGGGGACCCCATACGTCTCCGCCTGGGCTATCTGACGCCGCAGCGGTTTGGATTTCAGGCCTTTGCGGAATTCGAGGGCAACACCCCGATCTTTTTTGACGACTACAACAGCAACCGAAACGGCAAAACCCAGTATGCTGTTATTGGTGATCCAGCCGCAGCCGAACTCAATCAGGGATGGCTCGCGTTTTCAGGAATACCGGATACGATAGTAAAGGTAGGTCGGCAAGAAATTATTTACAATAATCAACGCTTCGTGTCAAACGCCCCCTGGCGCCAACTGGGACGGACCTTTGATGCAGTAGACCTGGTTAATCGGTCGATCGGAAATGCGGATCTAAAATTCGCATTCATCTGGAATGTCAAAAATATCAATAGCGAGAATGTGAACATGACGTCTCCCATCCTGAATCTCAGCTACACCTTCCCCAGTGTCGGAAAACTAACAACTTACGGCTACTTGCTTGATTACACTGATGCATACAACAGCGGTCCCTTTCCTTTTGCGTTTTCCACGCAAACCTATGGTATCCGGTTTAACGGCGCAACTCCTGTGGCCAATAATCTTGACGCCCTATACACAACGGAGTACGCCTTCCAGGCGAATTTTGAGAACAATCCAAAAGGCTATAATGCGGATTATTTTCATCTTATCGCCGGCCTGAGAGTCCCCGAGGCAGGGGCGGCGTTTTCCGATGTCACCGGAAAGGTCGGATGGGAGTATCTGGGATCTGATCATGGTGTCAGTTTCCAGGCCCCTTTGGGCACCAAACATCCCTTTGAGGGCTGGGCAGATCAGTTTGCAATCACGCCGACGGATGGTGTGATGGATCTGTATGCTGATTTGAGTGCCATGTTTTTTGGCGTAAAGATGCAGGTGTGTTACCATCAGTTTAATGCGGCTGAAGGTGGGGCGAACTATGGGCATGAGATCGATGCCCTGGTATCCAAAAAGTTTGCCGGCCATTACACCCTGTTGGCCGCTTACGCGAACTATTTGGCAAAGGATTTCAAGACCAACACCAATAAATTCTGGCTGCAGGTGGAAGCGAACTTTTAGTGCAGGATACAGTCGAGAAAACCTTATCCCTCCGGATGACAAGGACTTTGAATTTGGATTACATCATCTTGTGGTTTCTTTTGATGAAGCAAAATGCATAACTATATGAAAAGCAAATTTGGAAAGGCCGAAAACCTTATGGCTGCAAAGCCAAGTTGAAATATTTCATTTATCGAGTTAAGATATTGTCCAAAAAAGGAGGAGGACATGTCAATGCCAAGAGATGCATATCATGGTCTCGGTTCTGTTTTGATTTTGTTCTCAACTATCGTATGGCTGTCCTCATGCGCCTGTCCGAAGAACCCTGGACCGTTATCTTCTGATCGACCCGGTGAGACGGTCTCACCCAATGTCGTCCCACTGTGCCACCCCCAGTTAGAACTTGGTTGGACCCACACGGAAAACAAAAATGACAGTGACACCCAGACAAAGAGTGACCAGATCCCCAACTCCCTGCTGAGAATTGGTGTCATTCCGAACGGAGAAATTCGTATAGGGTATGCCGGATATACATGGCAAAGCGATCGTCCTAAGAACAGCGCGAAGTCATCTTCAAGCGGATCGGGGGATGCAGCCGCAGGGATCAAATACAAATTTCTTGAAGCATTAGGATGGCTGCCAGAGAGCGCATTCTTAGCCCAACTAACCCTCCCTGTGGGGGCAAACAAGTTTACAAGTCACCAGGCTGACCCCTCATTCCTCTTTGCCTTTACCCACACCCTCACTGACTTCCTTTCATTCAGCTATAATTTAGGGGCAGCCTGGGAGACCGTGGAAGATGCGTCATCAACGCGCCATACCCGATCCGTATTCACGTACACTGCGAATCTCGGTCTTAGCTTAACCGACCGTCTCGGGGCCTTTGTTGAATTCTACGGCGACATCGCAATAAACCCCTCAAACATACCATCGAACACCTTTGATGGCGGTTTCACCTTTCTAATCTTAGATAATTTCCAGGTTGATGTCTCCGGCGGAGTTGGCCTATCTGAAGCGGCTAATGACTGGTTCGTTGGATCCGGACTGACATACCGTTTTCCAAACTGAACATTGAAGGATAGCTCCTTGATCCGACATACAGTCTTTAAAAAACCTATTCTGTCTCGCATAATTTTAACCAATGTGAG
>JABMQV010000111.1 GCA_013203065.1 Desulfobacteraceae bacterium
CAAGATTATCTGGGATGTTGGACATCAGGCCTATGCCCACAAGCTCTTAACCGGGCGAAGAGATCGATTTCATACACTCAGGACATACGGCGGCATCAGCGGTTTTCCCAAGAGATCCGAAAGCCCATACGATACATTCGATACGGGACACAGCAGCACCTCCATCTCGGCAGGGTTGGGCATCAGCACCGCAAAGTGCTTCAGCGGGGAGAAGAGCAAAGTAATTTCAGTCATCGGGGATGGCTCCATGACGGCCGGTATGGCCTTTGAGGGACTCAACCAGGCCGGACATACCGGGAAAGACCTCATCGTTGTGCTGAACGACAACGCCATGTCCATCGCGCCGAACGTCGGGGCCTTTTCCTCCTTTGTGAGCCGTAAGATGACGGCGAAGAGGTTTGTCAATTTCAGAAAAGAATTGGAGAACTTTATCAAATCTTTTCCCGGTGTTGGTGAAAATATCATGAAGCTTGTTCGAAAGAGCGAAGATTCATTTATCACCTTCTTTACCCCCGGTATGCTGTTCGAGGCATTCAAGTTCAAATATATCGGTCCTATCAAAGGACATCGGCTTGATCTCCTCATGGAGGCGTTCAATAATACCCTGCACCTGGAAGGGCCAATCCTGGTGCACGTCCTGACGGTGAAAGGAAAAGGCTATGAACCCGCCGAAAAGGACCCCGCTCACTATCATGGGGTTGGGGCCTTTGACGTCCCCACGGGATCACCTCCGAAGGGCCGACCAACGTCTCCCCAATCCTACACAGAGGTCTTTGGCAACACCATGGTGGAATTGGGCGGGAAAAACCAAAAGCTTTTTGCCATAACGGCCGCCATGCCCGAGGGCACAGGCCTGGCGGAATTTTCCCGGCTCTATCCCGAGAGATTCGTGGATGTGGGGATCGCGGAACAGCACGCCGTAACCTTTGCTGCGGGACTCGCCACGGAGGGGTTACGGCCTGTGGTCGCCATCTATTCCACATTTCTCCAACGGGCCTTTGATCAAATCGTCCACGATGTCTGCCTCCCCAACCTGCCAGTGACCTTTGCCATCGACCGCGGCGGGCTTGTGGGAGAAGACGGTCCGACGCACCATGGTCACTTTGATATCACCTATCTCCGGAGTCTCCCAAACATGACCCTGATGGCGCCGAAGGATGAAAATGAGCTCAGGCACATGCTCTATACGGCCCTCTCTCACCCCGGCCCGGTGGCCATCAGATACCCCAGGGGGAAGGCCCTGGGGGTTCCGATGGATCCTGAGTGCCAAATTGTCCCCCTGGGTCAGGCAGAAATTCTCAAGGAGGGAAAGGCGTTGGTGATTCTGGCCCTGGGAAGCACGGTGTATCCCGCCCTTGAGGCCGCCAGGGCCCTGGAAGGTGAAGGATTATCCGTCGGGGTCGTGAACTGCCGCTTTGTAAAGCCTTTAGACCCGCGTCTGGGAGAGATTGCCGCCACAACGGGCCGGGTCTTGGTGGTGGAAGAAAATATCAGACAGGGAGGTCTTGGCGGGGCGGTCCTGGAGCTCTTTAATGATCTGGGCATAACAGATGTCAGAATCAGGAGGCTCGGATTGCCGGATCAGTTTGTTGAGCACGGACCCCTTTCCACTTTGAAAGAAAAATACGGGCTTGACGCATCCGGCATCCTGAAGGAGGCAAGAGATCTCTGCCAGGGGTCGCCATAGTGCCAGAGCCAGGCTTGACCAAATCCTGGTTCAGAGAGGCCTGGCCGGGAGTCGCGAAAAGGCCAAGGCCATCATCATGGCAGGCCTCGTGGAGGTTGACGGTGTAAGGGTGGAAAAGGCAGGGGCCCTCATTTCAGGGGCTGCCGCCATTACCCTGAAGAAAAAGGGCTCGCCATATGTCAGCCGGGGAGGCCTAAAGCTTGAGGAGGCGCTCAGGCACTTTTCCGTGAGCATCCAAGACCTGGTCCTTCTGGATGTGGGTGCCTCCACCGGGGGATTCACCGACTGCCTCCTCCATCACGGGGCCAGGAGGGTTATCTCGGTCGACGTGGGCTACGGTCAGTTTGACTGGAAACTCAGGCACGACCCCCGGGTGAAACTCCTTGAGAAGACAAACATACGCCACCTCAAACCGGGAGACCTTGAAGGCCCCATCCACGGGGCAGTCATTGATGTATCGTTTATATCCCTCAGGCTCGTTATCCCGCCTGTCTCCAATCTCCTGACACCACATTCCCTTATAATTCCCCTCATAAAGCCCCAGTTTGAAGTGGGGAAAGGCCGCGTGGGTAAGGGAGGGGTGGTTCGCGATCCCGTGCTGCACCGAGAGGTCCTGGAGGGGCTCACGGCCTTTTTCCGGGAGTCGGGCTGGAGAGTTGAAGGGCACATTCCATCTCCTCTCTTGGGGCCAAAGGGCAACAGGGAGTTCCTGGCATACCTCACCCGATAGGCATACGTCTCCCTGCCCTGATAAATAACGAACCTCTTCTCACTTGGTGGTTAGTTCTTCAGGGACTTGGGGTGCCGGGGAATAAACCCAAAACACAAAAAGTTAGTGGGCCATCCTCTTGGAGGCCTTGAGGGGGTTTACCTTCCCGTTTTCTTTCTTGGTGGTTCCCTTGAGGTGGGTAGCCATATTGCAGTCCCTTACACGCCATTTGGCTTCAGGGTCGGGAAAGACGGTGCAATACTTACCGGTGGGAAATTCTTTGATCTTCTGGCAGTCTCCACACGGCTCAATGATTGCGTGACAGTTGCCGCCATTAAACTCACAGCCTTTCTTGCTCATGAAAAAGCAATCAGACCCCTCTTTTACGCTTGTACAAACCATTTTAACCACATCCTTTCTCAATAGGTTTATTGTTTATGGAGGCCGCTTTATGCCTCACCAAAATTTTGTTGTCAACCAACATAGCCACGAAATTCTTCTTTTCAAGAAAAAAATGAGGCGTTCATCCACTTTGGGAGAACGCCTTTAAAAAACCGCCCTCTAAAACACCCCGGGGACGGTCCTTGGACTTGCTGAGAAATTACCACTGTGACGGGCTTCAGATTCAAAAATAAAGGCCTAAAACATCAAAAAAAATGTCTTGCCAAAAAGACCACAATGTGGTACTTTGTATATTACATTGTGGTCTTATTTGCTTGTTCTAATTTTCAACCTATGTGGGGCCGCCTCTGATGATGGAAAGGCTCAAGATGTGCCTCAATTTTGGAAACTCGAAGAAAAGGAGGATTCACATGAAACGAAGATTGTTCGTCTTATTATTCGCAGGTTTTTTGGTTGCCGTATGGGGTTCGACGGCCCTGAGCCAGACGGTCACAACCACACAATTGGAGCAAGTATATTCAAACTACATTGACGGCTTTATTGCCAGGTGTGAATCGAAGGCTGAACGGCGCAATGCAAAGCTCGTAAACATTCGACGCGAGGCAGCCCTTTACTGTTTCAAGGCACATTTTCTGGAAAGATATAAGGACGAGCTTATTAGAGAGATGATCGCCGAAAACATCGGGCTGAGGGAGCATAGGATACATGTCTACCTGAACCAAGGATTCTTCACCATGCTGAGATCCGCAACCGCAAGTCTGCACCATTCGAGAACCGGATCCGGGGTCCTGTGAATCTGATCTCTGATCAGCTGCCACCTCACCCCAATTATGGCATCTGTGCCCTAATTGGGGTGGCAATGCCATTGACCCGATGCCGTACCCTTGGGGGATGGCTCCTACCGCGTTTACAACGGTTCAACTCCAAACAAAGATCCTTTTGACGCCCACCCCTTTGCGAAACGCTCCGGCCGGGTGACCCGGGGGTATAACCCCCAACCTACCTTTACCATTGACATCCCTCTTATATTCTATTATTTCGTATGCGAAACGGTTGGATAATGTCTGAACAATTACATCATAAATCCCAATGTTATGTGTATCTCTTATCCAAGGCCTATCAGAAGGGTCACGG
>JABMQV010000814.1 GCA_013203065.1 Desulfobacteraceae bacterium
AGCCCGGAATGCCTACTTGGGCCACGGGGGTTTGGGGTAGATGGGCGGTGCCGTACGCGTCTTTTTGTCCACGACCTCGAACTCCCCGTTCTGCCACTGGCCTACTTGACCCGGGTAGTATATGTTGAACTGCCCTTCAAACTTCACCGGGCCGAGAACAGTGTCAAACTTTTTACGGGCGATGACGTCCCTGACCTTTTGCGGGTCGAGGGTCCCCGCAATCTCTATGGCCTTCTGCATAATCTCACAGGTGGCGTAGCCTCCCGCCGTCCCCCACCGATCGGGCTCTACCTTCCACCTCTTGACATACCTGTCGTACCACTCTTTCACGCCCGGGTAGGGGACTTTTGGATTCCAGACCCCGGCACCCATAATGCCCTCGACCGTCTTCGCGCCGAACTTGTCCCTGTAGGAGGGGAAAGCGACACCCACTGTGGCGTAGAAGAGCTTCGGATTAAAGCCGATGGCCTTTGCCTGGGCTGTAATGAGGAAGGTTCCAGGGGGGTATGAGAAGGCGATGAAAGCGTCCGGGTTGGCGGCCTTGGCCTCTTTCAGCAAGGGAGAGAGATCCTTGGAACCCAGCGGATAGCTCTTGTACAGGGCCAAATCGATCCCGGCCACGGCCAGTTGGGGAACCACCTTGCCGGCAAACTCGATGCCGTGGAGGTCCGTGTGGTGGATTACCGCCGCGGATTTGACCTGCAGCTCCTTACACAGCTCCACCAGTGCCTTTCCCATCTCCTCAGGCTGATTTAAGAGGATGAAGAGGTAAGGAATCTTCGGCGCCAGCTCCCTTAGCTTTTCGGAAGAAGCCGTGATTCCCACGACCGGGGTCTTGTACTTGTTGATTATCGGAGCTATGGCGAAGTGCGCGGCAGTGCCCCAGGGGGGGAGGATAAAGTGAACTTTGTCATGCAAGATCAATTTTTCGGTCAGCTTCACGGTTGTTCCAAGGTCGCTTTTGTCGTCATACCTGATTATCCTTACGGGTATCTTTTTACCGTACTCCTTGACATATATGCCCCCCTTGGCATTGATGTCTTCAACCCAGAGGTCATAACTGCGTATCTGCGACATCATTGCGCCGGCGCTATACATACCCGACAGGGCGATTGGGTTGCCAAAGAGGATTTCATCAGGGGCCTTGTCCGATGCCGCCTGAGCCGACATGGGTATGGCCCAACCACCCACGTGCAGCATCAATGCCACCATGAGCGCCAAACAGAATTGAGCTGATAATTTGATGAACCTTTTCTTTTCCTTTAACATTTTAGCCCTCCTTCCAGAAGATGAGGTTTATTTTTACAGGTAAACTTCACATCTCTATCGACAACTAAATTTCCACCTCCTTTCTTTTTTTGTGAAATGAAAATGATTCTGTTTCATCCGTTTATGGATAGAATGTCAGGAAACGCTACAACCTGATCCTATTGAGTTTGTCCCTGATAGGTCTTCTACTCTCGTGTCCGTTCTTATATCTAAAGCAGGCTTCCCCGCCCTCTGGCGGAATTTCATTGAAAACAGGACTATCGGAAGACCATTCATCCCCTTCCCTGGGACAGGACAATCGGACTTGCTTCACAAAGACTCTTCATAGAGGGCTTTTTCAGGGGAATTGCAATGTATAGTTATAATTGATCGTAAAGTTTCCTATTTGTCAACAAAAAAGAACCATGTCCCGGAAATTATTTACGAAATCTTTAATTCCATTCATCCTTGAGTCATGTGTCCAGTGTCTTGCATCATAAATTTCATAGGCTCCCCACTGCCAAAGTCTTGCAGGTCTGCCAGACAGGAAGGAGTAATCAAAGCCAACATCCACTCCCAGAATCCCATCTGAACAGGTCGCCGATATCTTGGCGGTGATCAGGCTTATTGACTTGAATACCCCTCCCCTTCATAATCATCTCCAGAAACCAGAAAAGGAGAGGAGGTCCCTATGACTGTCCGATACGAAACGGAGGGTAGAATTGTCAACATAACGCTCGACCTTACCGTGACGCTGAATCGCCTTGATGCTCAAACCTTTCGGGATCTGGGTAGTTCGCTCATAAGATTTCGAGACGACCCCGACGTGTGGGTCGCCATCATCACGGGTAGCGGCGAGGTCTTTTCCCTGGGTGCCGACCACGAGACTCTCCTGATTCCGTGGGCTGAGAAAACGTTTCAGGAGCCGCCCATGATTACAAGGGGCCTCAATGTCTGGAAGCCCCTGATCGCCGCCATTAACGGCCCTGCGAGGGGTGGCGGGGTCGAGATTCCGCTGGCTTGCGATATCCGGATTGCTTCCGAAAATGCATACCTGCAGTTTCCCGAGGTTGGGCGGGGGTTGATACCGGGACTTGGAGGGACCCAGAGACTGCCGAGAATGGTCTCTGCGGCCAAGGCGTCTGAGATGATCCTCATGGGGACCCCGGTAAGGGCCGAAGAAGCATACAGGATAGGGCTTGTGAACAAAGTGGTCCCCTTGCCCCGGCTCCTGCCGACAGCCAGAGAGTGGGCGGAAAAAATCGCTGAAAACGGACCCCTTGCCCTGAGGAGAGCCAAGGAGGCCATGATCCGGGGCAGAAATATGTCCCTGGAGGACGGGTTGCGCCTGGAGCTGGGCTTCTTTGAGGAGGTGCTCCGGAGCGAGGATTACCGGGAAGGAATCCGGGCACTCAAAGGGAACCAGAAGCCGGAGTACAGGGGGCGTTAAACTCTTTTGCCGACAAAATATACTCCGGAATCTCTTTCCTTATTATGATTATGCAATCCATTTCACAAATTCATCTGTCGCAGCCCTGTCAGATCTGAGTGCGTTTCTGGGGGATTCCATATCAGGATATCCAATTGATATACCGATAACAAG
>JABMQV010000815.1 GCA_013203065.1 Desulfobacteraceae bacterium
CCATTATGCATGAGGATGGATCGATTTCAAAGATGACTGTTTTTAGAGACACTACTGATTTGAGAGCATTGGAAACCCAGCTCCAGCAGGCCCAGAAGATGGAGGCTATCGCCACCTTAGCCGGGGGCATTGCACACCACTTCAACAATGCCTTAACAGTTATCACGGGACACACCGGTCTGTTTGAGATGGAATTTCCTGATGACGAAAGGATACTTGGACATGTTGAACCGATGAAGGCATCAGCTTATAGGATGGCCAGGCTGACCGATCAGCTGTTGGCCTATGCCCGGGGAGGAAGATACGATCCCAAGGCCGTATCACCAAATGATTTCATAGAGGAGACCCTACCGGTGATTCGGCACATCATCAAGCCCGCCATCCATGTGGAGACGGATCTGTCGCCGGATATTCTGAAAATAGAGGCTGATCTCACCCAGATGCAGATGGTGCTGTCGGCCGTACTGGCCAATGCGGACGAGGCCATAGAATACGAGGGTCGTATCAGGATCATTACCAGGAACGAAGATATCGATGAGGACTTTGCCAAACACCATCCCGGTCTCAAGCCTGGCTCATACGTTTGTCTCACGGTCGAGGATGATGGGAAAGGGATGGACGAAGAGACAAGGAATAGGATGTTTGAGCCCTTCTTCACCACGCATTTTATGGGACGGGGTCTCGGCATGGCTGCGGTCTATGGCATTGTCAAGAGCCACGACGGCTGGATTTGGGTTGATTCTGAATTGGGCAAAGGGACCGTAGTTCGGACCTATTTTCCTGCCATTGAGGCAAAGGAAGAAGTCGACGAAAAGGTAGTTTCAGAGCCGAAGGCCGAACTGGTCAAGGGCACGGGAACCATACTGGTAATAGAGGATGAAGAGCCTCTCATCAAACTGAACCGGATAGTACTGGAGAGGTCGGGTTACCGCGTCCTGGAGGCCAGGACCGGAAAAGAGGCCATTGACCTTGCCAGGACCTTTGACGGGGATATCGACCTGGCGATTCTGGATATCGTCTTGCCTGATATGAACGGCAAGGAGGTATTTCGTCTCATCAAGGAAGTCCGCCCCGATTTGAAAGTGCTCGTGTGCAGTGGCTATGACATTTACGGCCCTGCCGAGGAGATCTTAAATGCAGGTGCTCAAGGCTTCATTCAGAAACCGTATGATCTTGCAGCATTTTCGGAGAAAGTGAAGAAGGTGTTGGATGGGAGATAAACGGTAAGAGGAAACAGGTACAGGAGGCTTGTGGAGACTTGTCTGGTTGACCTGGAGAAGTGTAAACCAGTTGCAGGGAACAAAAAATGCCACGCATTCTGATTATAGACGATGAGGAGACAATAAGAGACATCCTCGGACAGCTATTGGAGATGAGTGGTTACGACTGCACACTGGCCGAAGATGCCTCGGCGGCCCGTGATATTCTGAAAAAGGAGACCTTCGACCTGATCCTTTGCGATATCAACATGCCCGGAGAATCGGGCCTGGACTTTATCCAGTACGCCCTGACCGAATATCCCGACACTGCGGGCGTTATGGTGACGGCGTTGGATGACCCGGCCACCGCAGGCTCTGCACTGGACACGGGTGTTTATGGATATATCATCAAGCCCTTTGACCGAAACGGGGTGCTCATAAATGTGGCCAATGCCCTGCGGCGCCGGCAGCTTGAAATGGAAACCCGGGCCCGCCGCAAGAGCCTCGAAGAGACGGTCGCGGAACGGACCACCGAGCTTCAGAAAAGCGTGGCAACACTGAGAAAGGCCTTGGAGGGAAGTATCCATGCAATGGCATTGACGGTTGTAATGAGAGACCCTTACACGGCGGGTCATCAACAGCGCGTGGCCACCCTGGCCTGCGCCATTGCCGAAGAAATGGGACTTTCAGTTGATCAGATCGATTGCATCCGCATGGCCGCAACGATCCATGACCTTGGGAAGATATCCATACCGGCGGAAATCCTGAGCAAGCCCGGCAGCATCAATGAAATCGAATTTAACCTGATCAAGGCTCACCCCCAGGTGGGATATGATATATTGAAACCGATCGAATTCCCCTGGCCCATTGCCCAGGTGGTATTCCAGCATCACGAGCGGTTCGATGGTTCCGGTTACCCCTCGGGTCTGTCGGAAGAAGAGATTCTCACCGAAGCAAGCGTGCTGGGAGTGGCCGATGTGGTTGAGGCCATGGCCTCCCACCGGCCTTACAGGCCAGCCCAAGGGATTGACTCGGCCTTGGAGGAGATCTCTCAACACAGGGGGACCCTCTACCATCCCGATGTTGTGGATGTCTGTTTGAAGCTTTTTAAGGAAAAGGACTTTGAGTTTGAGGGGCGTCCTCGGGAGAAGTAAGGGAGCGGAAACCAGGCTAATCGGTCTTTTTCTTGTATAACGTCAGGATGTTCCTCCCCTCTTGTCTGCAATATTGAATCTCGTCAACCATCTTGCGTGAAAGAAAAATCCCCAATCCCCCCACTTTCCTCTCTTGGACCCCAAGAGACAGATTTGGTTCACCCACCTCAAGGGGGTTGAACGGGACACCGGTATCGATTATCCGAACAAGCAGGGCGCCATCCTGGTCAGAATCACAGATGACGCTTATATCTCCTTTTTCTTCCGGATAGGCGTAGCTGATAATATTTGCCAGTATTTCATCAGCGGCCAATTCGATCTGGTGGCATTGTCTTTCATCAAGACCCTCTTTTGAGGCATAATCAAGGATGAAATTCTTTAGCCGATGGTGGTATTCCAGGTTTGCAGGAAGCCTTAGCTGGTCTCGTTTGGGAGTTGACAAGTCCTACCGCCCCTCCATTGCCTCTTCCAGCGAACCGAAAATCTCAAAGATGGTGCTAAACCCGGAGACCTCAAACACCTCATTCACCACATCCTGAAGCCCGAATAATACCAAATCCCCCTCTTTTGTCTTGAGTTTCTTGGCCAGGGTCAGCATGCTGCGCAGTCCCGCGCTGCTGATATAGTCGAGCCCGGAAAGATCAAGAACAAGGTTGGTCTCTCCCTTGTCTACCCGCTCTTCCACTTGAGTATCAAAATCAGGGGCTGAAACGGCATCCATCCTTCCTGTGACAGATACCACCAATGCCTTTTCTTCTTTCCTGATGTTGACTTCCATGTCATTCCCCCCCCATCTTCTCTTTTCGCACCCTATCCTTTATCCTGTTTATGTGGCCCCTTCCCAAGCCCTTGACCTCACAGCCCAACTCAAAATAGCGCTTGATCTGGGCATCATCCAGGATCCCAAAGCAGTCCACAACCGCCAGAGGTGCCCCCGCCATCCTCACCACATCATCCGGTTCAAGTTCCAGATAGACCCGGTGCCGGACCGCAAGAATCACCGCGTCGGAACCCTTGAGGGCCTCTTCCAGATCCGGCGTCATGGAGAACTCATTGAGATGCTCCTGGTTTCTAAAAAAACGCGACCAACTCTCCCCCACCGCTGGATAGGAATCCTGTTTTTTCAGCTCCCACCAGTGCCGGACATAGGGGTCATGGGCCTTGATATCAGCACCCATTTCTGTCAATTTCCGGGCAATAATCTCTGAACCGCTGTAACGGGTATCCCCCACGTCCTCACGGTAAGAGGCCCCCAGCAAGGTGATCTGTGAGGCAGCCACGATCCGCCCCATGTTCCTGAGGGCATCCCTTACGAGCTGGGCCGCGTGCAACCCCCTTGTGTCATTAATATTGATGGCCTGGGGGGTGATTTGAAAGATATCTTTTTCAAACCCCATCAGGTGCTTGTAGGCCCAGAGGCCAAGCCCCCCGTCCTTTGGCAGACAATAGCCCCCGATTCCCGGGCCGGGAAACAAGATATTATCATGGGTGGGTCTGACCCTGATGGCCTCGATTACTTTGGTGATGTCAACACCATTGGTCTCCGCAAAGAGGCTCCACTCATTCATAAAGGCCAGGATGGTGGCCCTGTAACTGTTCTCCACTATCTTGCAGGTCTCGCTCTCGATGGGTCTTTCCAGGACAGTCACGGGATATTCTTCCACATTCAGTATCTGGGACAAAAACTGCGTGACCCGCTGCCTGCTTTCCCGGTTTATGCCGCTGCAGACCCTCCAGAAATCCCTGATAGAGCGGACGTAATCTCTTCCCGGCATGACCCTCTCGAAGCTATGGGAGAGAAGCGGTTCCTCTGATATGCCCCTGGCCTTGAATGCCTTCTTGATCAGGGGATAGGCCACATACTCGGTGGTCCCCGGCGGCACCGTGGTCTCTATTAATACCAGGCAATGGGGTGAAATCTTCTCTCCGATCACCCCAAAGCTCTTTTCCAGGGCGCCAATCTCTGCATGACCGCTCCTGAGATTACCCAATTCCTCTTTGACAAAATCGCACTGCACATCCACGACCACCACGTCTGCCAACTCTAGTGCGTCGTAGGTGAAGGTGGCGGTAAGGGTCTCTTTCTCCACCACACATCGCTCGATCAGGGGGGCCACTTCAGGGTCTTCTGCCTTGATGGGCGAGATGCCGCGGTTGAGCAAAGGGATCTTCCAGAAGCTCCTGGTGCTGGGCCGCTGCATCCCAATGACGTATTTGCCGGGCTTGCCCGTCTTTTTATCCATTGAATCGGCCACCACAGCGGCCATAACAGCCCCCACAAACCCGAGGCCCATGACCACCACGATTTCCAGGCCTTGTTCGCGGCGGGAGTCAACAAGCCCCTTTAACCGCTTGTATTCCTCTTTGTAATCCCTTTCCTCCGGGATCTTAAATTTCTCCCCATCAGGGCTCATCGAAAATTCCATCAGATCAGTACTCCAGTTTAAATTTGAAAAGTTCGCTAGGAAAGATAAAGGAAAGGCCCCATGATGTCAAGCGGGAAGGGATTGTAAGTACTTAAGGTTTCGGCCTTTTTATGGTGAAAGGATCTTCTCGGCAAGACCACGGCCGGTGTCTGTGAGAAACGTGTTCTTCAACAATTCACTCAATTCTTTCTCGGAAAGGGGCGCCTTCTTACCCCTTTCTTCCAGGGCGGCGATCTGGGTTGCATCATAAATCACCTTCTGATCGACAGAATCCTCCGGCCCTGGGTCACGCTCATCACCGATAAGATCACATACCCCTTGGATCAACTCCTCCCTGGCCCCCAGGTCTGTCAATATCTCACGGGCCACGACCGCCCCCAGGTCACGAAGATAGGCCACCGTCAGGATAACCGGAAGGTCTCCCCCCTCTCCCTTGCCGATCTCCTCCGCATACCTGGCAGTGCGAGCAGCACGGCCGATACGCGTGAAATCCTGTTTCAAATGGCGCTTCATCTCCACGGCCACCCGATCCTTTAAGAGATCTTCTCTCTGGGCCAGGAGTTCGGGTGAAAGAGAGCCCAGACATTGCTCCGCATACTTGCAGTAAGAGGCACAGCCAAAATCCATCTCCGGATTCAAGAACCGCTGCCCGCACGCCTTGCACACTCTCGCTGAGTCATCCTTAAAGAATTCCACTTCATTTCCGCACTTGGGGCACTTGGCTTCAAAGATGGCGCCGGGCTTCCAGTAGCGGCTGTCCTGTCCGGGGCATTTCATGGGATTGACCTCCTCATGGTCATATGGATCCTTCTAAACTCTGAAGGTCTTCTTTGGCATACACCATAGCACAAAACTCACCCCGTTACTTTGACCTAAGTCAAGTCTAGATGCCCATGTAAAAAGTCTCCAAGTCCGTCACTCCCGCGAAC
>JABMQV010000816.1 GCA_013203065.1 Desulfobacteraceae bacterium
CTTCTTAAGGGCCATCTTTCTGTCCATGCCCCCCGGTAGCGAGTCCACCTTGGCATAGGTATAGTACTCCTTTGGGTCGTCAGCCAGCAGGTAAAAAACCCTGAGGTCTTCGAGCCCTGTCAGAGTCGCTTTCGGAAATCTAGCTTTCACTACCTCCAGCCGTTTCTTGGCTATAGTGACCATCTTGTCTCTGTCGCCAAAATTCATGGCTCCGGTAGGGCAGGTCTTGACACAGGCCGGCAGGAGCCCGTTGTGGACCCTGTCAACACACATGGTGCACTTGGACATGTACCCGGTCCCTTTTTGCACCTGAGGAATGTTGAAGGGACAGGCCTCCATAACGTCCTTACTGTTTGCCTTCCTCAACTTATCCGTGTAAAGGACCGCCCCGGTCTGGCTGTCAATAATGATCCCTCCCGGGGCATCGTCTTCAGCGGCCTCCATACACGGTGGTTCGACGCAATGACGACACTGGTCCGGAAAGAAATACCATACCGGTTTGTTGTTGGAACCCATATGTTCCTGGAATCGAACCAGTTTATAGGTGTAAAAGGACAGGTCCTTGGGGTTCTGCATGCTCCCCCAGTTTCTTGTCTCCGTAGCCGGCAGTTGACTCCACTGCTTGCAGGCAATCTGACAACCCCGGCACGCCGTACACACTGTGGTATCTATAAAAAATGCCTTTCCACTCATCAGATCACCTCCTTTATGCCTTTCTCACATTGACCATGAAGGCCTTTGTTTCAGGAATCCGGGTATTGGGATCACCGGCCGACGGCGTCAGCAGATTGGCTGAATCACCACCGTTCTTGGGATAGACCCATCCATAGTGCCAGGGGAGACCCACCTGATGTACGGTCTTTCCCTGGATATTAAAAGGCCTGAAACGGATGGTCACAACAGCAACCGCCTTCACCTTCCCGCGGGCAGATTCCACAATCACCATCTCTCCGTTCTTGATGCCCTTCAAATCGGCCAGTTGCTTGCTCATTTCCACAAAGAGCTGTGGCTCGGTCTCCAGAAGCCATGGCTGCCACCTCGTCATAACACCGGTCTGCCAGTGTTCACATACCCTGTATGTTGAAGCCACAATGGGGTATTTGGGGTCGTCGGATTTGTAGACATCCATGCCCGTGCTGTAAGTTACCGCAACGGGATTGGTGAGCTGGCCGGAAAAGGGCTGTTCCTTGACAGGACATTCGATCGGTTCGTAATGCTCCGAAAAAGGTCCGTCCGCCCTGCCCGGACCAAAGACGTGGGCATGCCCCTCGGGCTTCATGATGAATGGGTACTTGGTATCTTTTCGTTCCGTTCCGTCCGGATTCTGCATGGGATACCAGCCCCCGTCCGGCACATCGCCGACCCACTTCTTGGAGACGTATTTGCCGTTTTCCACCTTCCCCTTGAACTGGATCACCGGGTGTTCCATGTCCCAGGGGTTTCCTAGTTTATCAACCGAGGCACGGTTGTAAATGATGCGACGGTTGACGGGCCAGCACCAGGACCAGTCAGAGTAGAGCCCGATACCGGACTTATCCACCGTGCTCCTCCTGGCCGCCATATTCCCCTTATTGGTATAGGAGTTACAATACAGCCAGTTGCCGCTGCTGGTGGATCCATCCGCCTTGAGATAGGCAAAGCTCGGGACCAGATCTCCCTTCTTGAAAGACTTGCCCTTCACGGTCACGTCCTTGAGGAAATAACCATTGACTTCCTTGGCCACCTTGTGGGGATCAAATTCACCATGGGATTCATAGTCCCATTTAAGGTCCAGGATCGGCTCGGGAAACACCCCGCCCTTTCCATACAGATACCGCACCTTCTTAAAGAGTTCTACCATGATTTGGCCGTCAGGTAATGCGTCTCCGGGGGGGTTGGCCGCCTTGTAACGCCACTGCATCCAGCGCCCGCTGTTTGTGATGGACCCCTCCTTCTCCACCGAAACCGCGCAGGGGAGAAAAAAGACCTCGGTCTTGATCTTCTTGGGGTTCATGCCCGGCCCCTTCCAGAAAGACCCGGTTTCGTTATCAAAGATATTGACGTTGACCATCCAGTCCAGCTTTGCCATGGCCTCCCGGTTCTTGTTGGCATTGGCCCCGGAAGCGGCCGGGTTTTGACCCCACGCAAAAAAGCCGGTCATTTTACCTCTGTACATGGCATCAAACAGATCCAGCCAGGAATAGCTTACCCCGTCGTCCAGTTTGGGGAGCCAGTTGTACCCAAAATCGTTGGCCTTGGTTCCATTTTTTCCGAAAAACGATTTGAGCAGGCTGACCGAATACTTCGGGTAGTTACCCCACCAGTTGGCACTCAGGGGGTCCTTGGTCTTGGGGGTGTATTTCTTGTTATATGCCGCCAATGTCGGCTGCGAGGCCTTAGGTGTCTTGAGATAACCAGGCAGGATATGGAACAAGAGGCAGTGATCCGTTGAACCCTGGACGTTGGACTCACCCCTCAGGGCGTTAACGCCACCGCCGGCCACGCCCATATTCCCCAGCAACAGCTGGATGATGGCCATGGTCCTGATGTTCTGGGTTCCCACCGTGTGCTGGGTCCATCCCATGGCGTACATGATGGTCCCCGCCTTCCCCTTTTCACCTGTAGCCGTGTAGGTCTCATAGACCTTCAACAGGTCCTCTTTGTACGTCCCCGTGATAGCGGACACCGTGTCTATATCATATCGGCTGTAATGTTTTTTTAGCAGTTGGAAGACGCAACGAGGATTCTGCAGGCTCCGGTCCTTCTTTGGAATCCCGTTGGCATCCTTGACAAATGCCCACTGGCTCTTGTCATATTTCCGCTTACCGGGATCAAAACCGGAGAACACCCCGTCATTGAAGCTATAGCTGTCAGCCACAATAAACGCCGCATTGGTATACTCGGCCACATATTCCCTAAAATACTTGTTGTTCTCAATGATATACTTGATCATTCCGCCCAGCAGCGCGATATCCGTACCCGATCTCATGGCAGCATATATGTCTGCCTTGGCTGAGGTTCGGGTAAACCTTGGATCAACGCTGATAAGCTTTGCCCCATGTTCCATGGCCTCAGTCACCCATTTGAAGGAGATGGGATGACACTCGGCCGCATTGGACCCCATAACGAGGATACAGTCACTGTTTCGGATATCGATCCAGTGATTTGTCATTGCGCCGCCTCCGAACGACTCTGCCAGAGCCGCAACAGTGGCGCTGTGTCAGATACGGGCCTGGTGTTCGATATAGACCAGACCCAAGGCCCTCATCATGGCCTGAAGGAGCCAGCATTCCTCGTTGTCAAGGGCGGCGCTTCCCACACTCGCTATTCCGGTGGTGCGGTTGACCACCTGGCCTTTCGCATTCTTTTCCGTGAAAGTGGCATCACGGGTCTTTTTGATGCGATGGGCGATTTTCCCGAGAGCATATTCCCATGAAACCTTTTGCCACCTTGTGCTGTAAGGGGCGCGGTACATGGGAGTCGTAATCCGGCTCTCATTGTTGGCCAATTGGCTCATCCCCGCTCCCTTGGCACAGAGGGCCCCTTCATTGACGGGATGATCAGGGTCTCCCTCGATGTTAACAATCTTCCCTGCTCCTGCTTCTCCGGTGGCACAAATAACACCGCAGCCGACGGCACAATAGCAACAGATGCTCGTCGTCTCTTTGGCATAGCGAAGCTTCAGGGTCTGGGCATACGATTTTAATGGTTTCAAATCGAGCCCCAGACCCAAGATGGCAGCGCCCGCTGCTGAAGCCCCCGTGATCTTGAAGAAATCACGACGCGTTACGTTCATTCCTCCGCCTCTCATCTAAAGGGTTTAGGGTTGCTGTGATACGGATAACAAAACATGCCAACGTCCAAGAAAGGACGAATCTGAATGCGAGCACCTGGTAAATCTTGAGAATTTCAAAGGATAGACAAGGATAGAACCCTATCCGCCTATGGATGACATCTGCCCGGAAAAGGGGATTGACCGTTCAGAGGCTGTGTGGTGTTCGTGAGGCTTTTTGGATGCGGCCGCGAGAAAGATTGCTGCCAGGTCACTATCTGTTGCCCCGTTACGAAGGGGACCTCTTAGGTCCTCTTCACGATCCGAAAGCAGGCAGGGCCGCAGATACCCGCTTGCGGTGAGGCGCAGCCGATTGCACCTGTGGCAAAAATGGTTGGTTACGGGGCTAATAATTCCTATCTCCCCGGGGGCTCCATCAAATTTTAAACGCTCTGCGGGGCCCCCGTAGGCGCTTTTGGGAATCGGGATCAGTTCTCCCTGATCTTCCAGTTGGTCCTTAATCACGGAACTCGGAATGTGGCACAATGGGACATCCGGATCTGTAACCCCGATAGCCATATATTCAATGAATCTCACGTGAAAGGGGTATCGAAGGGACAGCCTCGCAAAATCAAGTATTTCATCTTCGTTAAGTCCTTTGATAACCACCACGTTGATCTTGACGGGATCAAACCCCAGTTTTGTCGCAAGCTCAATCCCTTCCCATACCGCCGCAAAGCCGTCGTAACCCGTTATCCTTTCGTATTTTTCCCGCTGTAAGGTGTCCAGGCTCACATTGAGCCTTTTGATGCCGTAAGATTTGAGCCTCTCAAGATTTCCC
>JABMQV010000817.1 GCA_013203065.1 Desulfobacteraceae bacterium
AATATATTGAAGTATTTCGAGGATTATGATTTGAGCTTGACGCAGAGATTGGGAAAAACAGCCATTCTCGGACAGCCTCCTAGGGGTCGTTCTTCTCCTGATCTGCCGGCCTGGGAAGAGGCGTCAACTCCATGGATCGCTGGCGGATACTAAAGTGGCTCTTATAGCCTGCCTCGGAGGCCAGTCTGAGTGCAAGGTCAAACCCTGCCCCTATGTCCTCTGGGATGTGAGAATCTGAACCAAAACATATTGGGATTTCTCTTTCACGCGCCAGGGAGACAATAAGCGGCGATGGATATATTTCGCCCACCGGCTTTCTCAAGCCCGATGTATTCAATTCAATCCCCATAGCGGCCCCTGCGATGCGATCAAGGGCGGGCTGCACGATCTCTCTTATGGCCTTATCCGAGGGGCGGTGGCCGTATTTTTTTGGCAGGTCCAGATGGCCGACCGCATCAAAGAGCCCGGAATCTGCCATCCTTCCCACAAGATCAAAGTATTTCCGCCAGGTGGCCGTCACATCCATCGAATCCCACACATGCCGCTCCGAGGGATTATCAAAACCCCACCCTTCGATATAGTGGACTGACCCGATGACAAGGTCAAATCCCTGCCGGGGAAGCCACTCGCCAAGAAACTTCTCGCAGCCCTCATAGAAGTCTGTTTCAATGCCAAAAAGGACCACGGGCGGGTTACTGTCTTGAAGGGACGTGACCATCTGTTTGTAGGAGGGGAACTGCCGCATCTCCATCCGGTTACGCGGGTCATAACCGTCAGGGTTGGGGCCATGATCCGAGAAACAAATTTCGGTTATCTCATGCCGTTGTGCCGCCCTCTTGTAGTCGGAGACATCCCTTTCGGCGTGTTTGCAGAGGACAGTGTGGATGTGATAATCAGGGACAGAAGAAAAATCCATACGACACCTACTCAAAAGGCAGTTATAGGCCTATATGCAACGGATACAAGTGGAACTTCTCAAAGTGGAGTGGTACCGGCAGGTATTCTGCCAACTTCCCAAAGTTCACAAGGGCTTCATACTCCAAAGTTCGACAAAAAATCAAGCAATTCCTCAGATCGGACAGCAGTCAAAGTCTCTCAAAAGGCGCCAAATCAACTGGATATATGATCTCGTAGAAACAAAAATATGTTATTGCCATGACTACTGATACGGATTATAAAAACAGATGCTGTTCTCCAGCCGATTCGCTCTTAACCGCAGCAGACCTGGTCTCTAGTGGCTCCAAGGTGGCGTCGAGTGGAGGGAAATGGGCATTGGGCAGTTCTCGGGATGTGTTGAGCCGTAGGGTGCTCACGCAGCACCATAGGGCTTTCTTTGTTAACCATGCCAAACACTATAACAGAAAGGGGGAATCAGAGATGCGAGAAAGAGAACAAAAGGAAAAAGGGATGGACAGGAGGACTTTCCTCAAGGCGACGGGGACCCTTGGTCTGGGTATGACCGCAGTGACCTTTGGTGTTCCCACACTTTTGAGGGCCAAACCGGGTCCGATAAAAATCGGGTCTGTTCAACCGGCAACAGGTCCCCTTGCCGTAATCGGACAGGGACAACGAAGGGGCAACCAGTTGGCCGTCGATTACATCAACGCCAAAGGAGGCATCAAGTCCCTTGGCGGTGCCGAACTTGAGCTCTTGCTGGGGGATTCCGAGTCTAAACCCGTGGTGGGGCGACAGGAGGCTGACCGGGTGATCAAGGAAGGTGCCGTCATTCTGACGGGGCCTTTTCAGAGCGGAGTGGCCATGGCTATTGCCACCCTGTGTGAGCAGCGGGAAGTCCCCTTTGTCATGGATGTGGCTGCTCTGGATGCCATCACCCAAAAGGGTTACAAATATACCTTCCGCGTCTTTATAACCGCCAAGGGGTTGGTGGGGGGCGCCGTGAAATACCTCAAGACCGTGATCGACGGGGCCGGGGTTACACCTAAAAGGGCCGTGGTGACCAATACGGCCGATCCCTTTGGAAAGGGCATGTCGGGTGGTTTTATCAAGTTTATGGGGAAATCCGGGCTGCCCATCCAGATAGTGGAGCGTATCCAATACCCACTGGGGATCAAAGACCTCTCGGCCGAGGTGGCCCGGATCAAGGCGGCCAAGCCGGATATTATTTTTCCGATTTCGAGACCGGGGGACAGTGTGATACTCACCAGGGAACTCTACAAACAACGTGTAAAATTGATGGGCATCTTCGGCCCCGGGTCACCCGGCTGGTACGAGCCTGAAGTCATCAAGGATTTGGGAGAATTGATTCTCTATGCAATGGTCAACGTGCCGTGGGTGAACCCTACCAGTCCGGTCTATAAGCAGGCCAATGCCGCCTTTGAAAAGGCCTATGGCAAATACCTGGACACCAACTCGGCATATGCATACACCGGTATCCTGGTCATTGCCGACGTCCTTGAACGGGCCGGTTCGACCCAACCGGACAAGATCCTTGCGGCACTGCGCAAGACAGACCTCAGGGACCACCTATTGGTGGGCGGACCCATACAGTTCAACAAAAACGGAGATAACACAGGCGCCAAGACGGCCTTGATCCAGGTTCAGCCCGATCCCGATCCCCTCAGGAGAGTCAAGATCGTCCTGCCAAAGGAATTCGCCCAGTCCGACAAGATTGTCTTCCCTGCACCCCAACTCTGGGAACGGGGTTAACATGGATGTGACCCTGCCCCTTCAGTTAGGCATTCAGGGGATTCTTATGGGGGGGATCTATGGTCTTATTGCCGTGGGTCTCTCCCTTATCTTTGGGGTGATGGGGATAATCAATTTCGCCCATGGGCCGATGATTGTGATCGGGATGTACGTCTCCTACTGGATCCTGGCCCTTCTGGGAATCGATCCCTACATCTCCATGCTGATCACCGCGGCAGCAATTTTTGTTCTGGGATATTTTATCCAATCCACAGTGGTCAACCGCATCCTTGATTACCCGGAGGCCATGCAGGTGGTTCCGCTGGTATCCATAGGTCTTGTGCTGGAAAACATGGCCCTTCTTTTCTGGGGCCCGGACCACCGCAGCCCGGAGACGGCCCTTGGGTTAAAGACCATTTGGATGGGCCCCGTAATGATCGATGTCTCCCGGTTTATGGCCTTCGGACTTGCCATCTTGATTACCCTTGCTATTTTCATTTTTCTCAAGAGATCCAACCTGGGCAAGTCCATCCGGGCCGCGGCCGACAACCGCGTCGGCGCAATCCTCGTGGGCATCAACGTTGACCGCATCAACAACACTTCTTTCGCTCTGGGAGCGGCCACGACCGGCGCGGCCGGCGCGCTTTTGCTGCCTATCATGCCTGTCTCACCGCACCTCGGTCATGATTTCACCATGACGGCCTTTGTGGTCGTCATTCTTGGGGGCATGGGAAACCTCATGGGCGCCCTTGTGGGGGGGCTTATTCTCGGCCTGGCCGAGTCTCTTTCGGCCCTGTGGCTCCCGGCCACCATGAAACAGGTTGTGAGCTTCGGGATCCTGATAATCATCATGCTCTTTAAACCCCAAGGTCTTTTCGGGGGGAAGAAATGATCAGGCTCCATGTCTTGCTAGGCGCAGCCATGGCCGTGCTTCTGGCACTACCCCTCTGGGTGGACAAGTACACTCTGGGGATCTTCGTAATGCTCTTCTTTTTTGCCTATCTGGGCCAGTCCTGGAACGTGCTTACGGGCTATACCGGTCACATCTCCCTCGGACATGCCCTTTACGTGGGCATCGGGGCCTATACCTCAACATTCCTGGCCCAGACCTGGGGTGTGAGCCCGTGGTTAGGTATGTGGGCAGGGGCCATCCTCGCAACGCTGATGGCCCTGGCAATCGGCTATCTGGGTTTCAGGTTCGGCCTGCGGGGGGTCTATTTCGTTATTCTGACGATTGCCTTTGCGGAAATAACACGGCTCATCGTCTCCCACATAGAGGCATTAGGCTCCTTTTCGGGCATTTTTCTCGACTTCAACCCATCCTTCTGGAATTTCCAGTTCCGGGGGAATGTGCCTTATTACTACATTTCTTTGGGCCTTATGGTGGCGTCAATCGTCGTGGTGCGGTTTATCGAGACCTCGCGAATAGGCAGGTTCATGATCGCTATCCGTGAAGATGAGGAGGCCGCCGAGGCACTCGGGGTCAATGCCTTCAAGTACTCCATGATTGCCATTGCGATCTCGGCATTCATGACCTCGCTGGCAGGCACCTTTTATGCAAATTACATTTTTTACCTCCACCCCGACACCCTTTTCGGCATGGGCCTCTCTATCGAACTGATCCTGAGACCCATCATTGGCGGCATGGGGACGGTTTTTGGGCCTGTTATCGGCTCTTTTATCCTGACCCCCCTGTCGGAGGTTTCAAGGGCCTATTTCGCCAAAGGAGGTCTTGAAGGCCTCCATCTGATCCTATACGGCATTCTTGCGATCCTGGTGGTCCTTTTTATGCCAAAGGGGATCATCGTCTATGTAAGGAGGGCATTAAACGTTATCCTGGAAAAGGAAGACAGGAAGTGAAAGGCTAATAGATGAGTATACTCGCCGTAAATGATCTGACAAAGCACTTCGGAGGGCTCATAGCCGTATCTGACCTCTCTTTTAAATTGGACGAGGGCGAGATTCTGGGGCTGATCGGTCCAAACGGGGCAGGAAAAACAACCGTATTTAACTGTCTGACCGGTTTTCTAAATCCGGATCAGGGTGAGATCATTTTTGATGGCAAGGATGTGAGGGGAATGCGGCCCCACGAGATCTGTCACCTGGGTCTGACCCGAACCTTTCAGATCGTCAAGCCCTTCTTGACAATTTCGGTCCTTGATAATGTGATGGTTGGAGCCCTCATACGCGAAAAGTCGATACCAAAAGCCGAGCAGGCGTCTCTCGAGATACTGAAGGCTGCCGGTCTCGGTGAAATGGCACGGTTGGAGGCTCAGGGTCTCCCCCTCCCACTCAGAAAAAGGCTGGAACTTGCAAGGGCACTTGCCACAAAGCCCAAAGTCCTCTTGCTGGACGAAGTCATGGCAGGTTTGAACCCCGCCGAAGTGGATGAAATTATCGTTTTGATAAGAGAGGTAAGCAGAAGCGGCGTCAGCATCTTGCTCATCGAACACGTCATGCAGGGTGTGATGGCCCTCTCAGAGAGGGTTCTGGTCATAAATTACGGTCGGCAGATTGCCCAGGGGACCCCCGATGAGGTTGTAAAGGATCAAAAGGTGGTGGAGGCCTATCTGGGGAAGGAGTTCCTGGGTGCTCAAGGTCAATGAAATCGACGTCTTTTATGGAGACCTCAAGGCCCTTGCCGGTGTCAGCTTTGATGTGGAACAAGGGGAAGTGGTATCTGTTATTGGATCCAACGGAACAGGAAAATCCACCACCCTCAAAACCATTTCCGGGATCCTCAGGCCACGAAGGGGAAAGATTAGCCTCAAAGGTCAAGATATCAGCCGGGCATCGTCTTCCCGGATCGTTGAAATGGGGGCAAGCCATGTTCCCGAGGGAAGACAACTTTTTCCCACCATGACGGTTCTTGAAAACCTAGAAATGGGTGCACAGTTTCCCAGGTCCAAAAAGGCCCGGGAACAGAACATGGAGCTGGTCTTCGATTTTTTCCCCAGGCTCAAAGAGAGGCTTAAACAGAAAGCGGGGACCCTGAGCGGTGGGGAACAACAGATGCTGGCCATTGGCAGGGGACTCATGTCAATGCCCGCGCTTATGATGCTTGACGAACCGTCCCTGGGCCTCGCCCCACTCCTTGTGAGTACTATTTTTGAAATCATTCAGCAGATCAATCAACAGGGGACCTCAATACTCCTCATTGAACAAAATGTCTTTCACGCCCTCAATTTGTCGAACAGGGGATATGTGCTTGAAAACGGCGAAATCATTCTGAATGGTGAGGGGAAAGAACTTCTGAAGAATCCCCACATTCGAAAGACCTATCTGGGACTATAAAGCTAAATCCCTCTCAACCTTTCCATCAGCCGGGTATACCGCATGTGGGGCTTGTTATTTCTGACCGCGATAGCCAACGCCCTCTTGGTGCCGATCATGATAACCAGCTTCCTGCCACGGGTTACCGCCGTATAGATTAGATTCCGCTGTAAGAGCACATAGTGCTGGGTCAGAATGGGGATAATCACTGCCGGGTATTCAGAACCCTGGGATTTGTGTACGGTGACGGCATAGGCCAGGACAATCTCGTCCAGCTCGCCAAAATCATAGACCACCTCTCTCCCCTCGAAAGATATGACTACTTCCTGGGTTTCAAGATTGATCCTGGTTATCCTACCCATATCTCCATTGAACACCTCTTTGTCATAATTATTCTTTACCTGCATGACCTTGTCGTTTACCAGCAGCACCCTGTTCCCCCGGCTCAGTCCGCGTTTTTCCGTATTGAGCGTCTTTTGAAGCTCATTGTTGAGGTTTACAGCCCCGACAATCCCCTTATGCATGGGGGTTAGGACCTGGATCTCTTCCACCGGATCAAACCCGAAACGCCGGGGCACGCGCTCCTTTGTGAGTTCAAGTATGACCTCAAGCACTGCCTCAGGGTCTTCCTGCTCGATAAAATAGAAATCATCCCTTGGCCCTGGGGGTCTCAGTGATGGCAGAACCCCATCGTTGATCTTGTGTGCATTGACGATGATAAGGCTCTCCTTGGCCTGGCGGAAGATCTTGTTCAGTTCCACCACCGGCACGGTACCCGATGAGATGATGTCCTTCAGTACACTTCCCGCGCCTACCGAGGGGAGTTGGTTCACATCCCCCACCAGGATAAGCGTGCTACGGGGAGGGATTGCCTTGAGTAGATGGTGCATGAGGACCGTATCGATCATAGAGGCCTCGTCCACAATCAGGAGATCGCAGTCAAGCGGTCTTTCCGCGTTTCTCTGAAACCCTCCCTTTTGAAGGCTGTACTCCAGCAACCTGTGAATGGTCCTGGCATGGAAGCCGGTCGTCTCACCCATCCGTTTGGCAGCCCTACCGGTGGGCGCGGCAAGCATGATCTTCACCCGGAGCCTTGAAAAGATCTTCAAAATGGCGTTGATGATTGTGGTCTTTCCCGTACCCGGTCCGCCCGTAATGACAAGCACCTTGTTCCCTGCCGCACACCCTATCGCCTCCACCTGGTTCCTTGCCAACGTGATGGAGAGTTGGGCCTGCACCCACGCGATTGCCTTCCCTGAATCGATATCCCTGATGGATTTGGGGTTCCGTATCAATTCCTTGAGCCGTTCGGCCACCCTGGTCTCGGAAAGGTGGAAACGGGCAAGATAGATTCCCTTGTTGTTTTCCCGGTACTCCCCTGCCCCGCTGTTCAAGTCCTCAGCAACGACCCGTTTTTCAAAGACCAGGGTGGCCAGAGCCTTGGAAATGACCTCAGGATCCACTTCAAGCACTTCCTCACACTTCTTGCACAAGGATTCATAAGGGAAATAGACATTCCCCTCATCTGCCAGTTGATTCAGGACATAGAGAATACCTGCCTCTGCCCTCAGG
>JABMQV010000818.1 GCA_013203065.1 Desulfobacteraceae bacterium
AACTCAATTACCTCCAAGCCTCCCCAGCCAAAGGCCACGGCCACGGCCGCAAAACCCAACAACTGATCCTCTTTTTCCTCTATCATGGGCACCACAAGCTCCTCCCATTCCCGGGAATTGCGGATCCCGTGGAAAGTCGCATAACCACACTCATGGGCCGCCTCTATGAGGAGTGTTTCTGATTCTGCCTGTCGTTCAACGCCCATCCTGGTTTCGAAATCAAAAGAGAGCCGATTGTAATATTCCACAAAGAAAAGGGAAAGGTAGACCCCAAAGAGGGGAATAATCCCCTTTGCATCCCGAATCAGACCCCCCTCCATAACAGCGTGAATAATCTTGTTTCCCTCAAACCCCATCTAACCCTCCACCACCCGGAAGACACACTCTTCTTTGCGCATCATTTTGCAATCCCGTTCCTCAACAGCATAATATCCAAGAGGATGCTTGTAGATCGCCTCCATAATTCCCGCAATCCATCCCCGGGAGAAATGACAACCCGGCGTATCGCGTCTTCCGTGCTTTGCAAGCCATCCGGTTACATGATGGCTTGACTGGCAGACAATTTGCCCCCCCCGGGGACCCACCTTTTGAAAATGAATAATACCCAGACCACAGTTTTGATAAATGGTGGAGGCGAGTTCTAATTTTGATTTAATGGTCCTGATGGGTTTATGTTGGGCAAGATAGGATAGGAAACCGGAATAGGTTACCGCTTCTGCCACCTGGTACAATAACCGGATACCTTCCTCTCCCAGCGTATCTTCCAACATCTTTTGGAGGTTGATATTGTAATGATGGCAATGCATCGCGATGGGTAACCCAGAGAGAATAACCCTGTGACCTTCACGTGCAAGCTTGGTTCGCCACTCATCAGGCACCTTGCTATCTCCTCCTCAAAAATAAGGGGTTCTTAGAGCTTGCGCAGGCCCGTAGCCTTGTCAATGCTAACATACTAAGAAACAGGAACTTTTGGGTCAACAAAAATTCTTGCGAACGCTTTCTTTGAAAAATTGGTATGAATTTAGCTTTTTCAAGATTGGCGCTTGAAAAGGGGAATGGGGGTGCCGTTTTGAAGGGTGTAACCTTGTCTGAGCCCGTTAGAGAGCGTTAAGAAATCACGGACAGGGACGTTACCAAAAACGATAAGACTTTCGCGGAAGTACTTCCCCCTATTTTCTCCCACGGCACGTGATTGCTTTACGCTCTCTTACGGGCGAGTTTTACGCCCGAAAAATGGAACCTCCATTCCCCTGGTTTTAAAAGGCTAAAGTGTTACAAAAATTAATGTTTCATGTGGCCTTATCATTGTCATTGAACATTTCAAGCTTGAATGCCGACACAGTCTGTCGTATCATCCAGTTCTCCGCCTCACCGGCTGGAGCATGATTTTCTTTTGGCAGACTTGTGTTCCCTGACCAGTGAGATTTATTTGAGGGGCTTGGCCAATCTGCTAAGGGTCTGCGCAAGAATAACTTCGCAGAATTGGTGCGGATCATTGGCCCGGCCAACCCACTGAGAACACATAAAATATCATAAGGAGGAATACTTGATGACGCAGCACGGAAAAATGGACCCTGAAGTCCTATCCATGGTGCTTGATACCATAGAAAAGCTGGAGAGGGAGAAGCTTCCCCTGGAGACCAAGCTGGAGTTGGACAAGAACGGGGAATTTCCTGTGGAACTGATGCAATTTATGTTGGGGCCTGAAATCGCCCTTCATCTGATCTTTATCCCGGAAGAATATGGCGGACTTGGTGCCGGGGCCACGGAGATCGGTATCGTATCTGAACGGATGGCAAAGATGGATCTGGCCATAGCCACCTCTTTTTTGGGTATATGCCTTGGTATGGACCCTATCAGGGTGGGTGCTACACCTGAGCAGAAGGAAAAATATATCGGGAGGATAGCAAAAGAGGGCCTCGTCGTGGCATACGCTGTTACCGAACCAGAGGCGGGCTCCAATGTTCAGGCGCTCAAGACCAAAGCAGAACCTGTGATGGATGATACGGGTAAGGTCACAGGCTACAAACTCAATGGTCAAAAACAGTTCATTACAAATGCGGGTGTGGCAGGCCTTTTTACCATCCTTGCTGCTGCCCCCGGGGGCCCATCCTTTTTCATTGTCGAACCCGGGTCGGAGGGACTTATACCCGGGAAGCATGAGGACAAACACGGAATCCGCGCCTCCGATACCTGCCCTTTAACCCTGGAAGACCTCTTTGTTCCCGTTGAGAACCTGATTGGGGGCGTGGAAGGCCAAGGGCTGAAACAGGCCAATCAGGTGTTTGGCTATACAAGGCTTATGGTGGCCACATTTGGCCTGGGCGGAGGCACTGCCGCCCTGGAGAGGGCCATCGCCTATTCCAAGGAGAGGGTTCAGTTCGGGACGACGTTGGCCGAAAAACAGGGCTATACTCACAAACTCCTGGTCCCAAACGCGGTCAGGCTAGAGGCGGCCCGTGCATTTATCGAGGCCACGGCCAGGAGGCTCGATACTGAGGAGGAGGATCTCCAGGTGGAGGGCTCAATTGCCAAGTATTTTGCCACAGAGGCGGGCGATGCCATGGCCAATGACGCCATCCAGGCCTTCGGTGGATACGGTTATATAAGGGAGTACGAGGTCGAAAAGATCAAGAGGGATGTCAAGATCCTGACCATATATGAGGGAACCAGTGAAATACAGAGAAATATCATCTCCATGTTCCGGCTCAGAAACACGGTCCGTTCCAAGGGGAGTTTTTACGGCGAGATGGCCGAGGGTCTGGATAAGCTGCCTGAAGAATCGGGTGGACCGTTGCTGGCAAGGGCGATGCGAATCTTGAATAGTGTTATCCTGAACGCGCGAAAAAATAAGCTCACAAAGTCTCAATATGTGATGTTCCTGCTGGCGGACATGATGACCTGGGCCGAGGTGGGCTGTGCCCTCTGTCACAAGGCCGTGGTCTACCAGGGGGAGCAGAATTCTTCTCCCTCATTTCTGAAGGCCGCTGCCAGGCTTTTTGTCAGAGAGATTTTTGAAAAAGTCTATCTGAATGGTCTCAGGATCGTATCCGGTTGTGATCAGCGGATCGAAGAGGTGGCGCAGGAACTAAATTCCCTGAATGTGGGCAATGCCATGCGGGGCAGCCTCAAAGATATGAATCTTGTGGCTCAGGAACTGGTAAAATGAGTTCTGAATTGGCTAATGGCCCATGACAAACCCCAAAACCTACCAGCATCCACGCCACGGAAAAGGTCATCCCAAGAGGCATGGCACGAGAACACCCTCCATTGGGAAAAAGGGTCACAGGAGGCCGGCTAAGGCAAGGATAGATCCAGGGCTGAAGGCCACGTTCCTGAGGATTGGTGTCCCCGAGTCCGAACCCTTCCAACCGGACCCTTTTCAGTTGGAAGCCCTGGAACTGATCAAAGACTATGATGTCCTCGTGAGTGCCCCCACGGGCGCGGGAAAGACCTGGATAGCCTCGCAAACCATCACTTCCTATCTCTCCAAAGGCCTGCGGGTCTGGTACGCATCACCCCTAAAGGCCCTTTCCAACTCAATCTACCATGAATTTTGCCGTGAATTTGGACCTCGCCTTTGCGGTATCCTGACGGGAGACCGAAAGGAGAACCCGGATGCCCCCGTCATTGTTGGTACGACCGAAATCCTCCGAAACCAGCTCTATGACGCCATGTACAAAGGCATCAGTATCCGGGCAGACCTGGTTATCCTCGACGAGGCCCATTATCTGAGCGATCCTGAAAGGGGGGTGGTCTGGGAAGAGGTCTTGATCTACCTCCCCCCGAAGGTAAGGCTTCTCCTTCTCTCTGCCACCATCTCAAATGCGGAGCAGGTCTGCGCGTGGCTTGAAAAAAACCGCGGGTGCCCAAACAGAGTCGTACTCTCGGAGGACCGCCCCGTCCCCCTGGAAATGCTTTTTCTCTTCCCCGACGGCCTCATAAGCCATTTGGGAGGGGAAAAAAGGCTCAACCCCAGGGTAAACAAATTCCTTTCATCCCATCCGGTGAGAAGGAGAGGGAGACCCGAAAGGATCGAATACGGGAAGATAATAGGATATCTGCGAGAATTTGATCTATTGCCCGCCATCTTTTTCCTGAAGTCGAGGGCCGACTGTGACAGGGCCATTTTGGACTGCTCCCCCGTGATGACGCCCCAAGAGGATCGGAGGCGTCTACGTGATACCGTCAGAACATTTCTGAAAGATTATCCTCACCTCAAGGGACATCGACAGATGCGCTCTCTCCTGGAGTCCAGGGTGGGGTCCCATCATGCCGGTCAATTGCCCTACTGGAAGGTTCTCATCGAGAGAATCATGAACAGCGGATACCTGGAGGCCATCTTCGCCACCTCAACGGTCGCCGCCGGGGTGAATTTCCCTGCCAGGACAGTGGCACTTGTTCAGAGCGACCGATACAATGGGCATGAATTTACGGAACTTACGGCCACCGAACTTCATCAGATGATCGGTCGGGCAGGGAGAAGGGGGAAAGACCATATCGGATTTGCCTTAATTATACCGGGGCGATTCCAGGACCCACAGCTCATCCATGAGTTAAGGGGGTCGCCGCCGGAGCCGATCATGAGTCAGATCCATATCAATTTTTCAATGACCCTTAATCTGCTCCTCTCCCATAGCCTTTTGGGGGTCAAGGAACTCCTGGAACGATCATTTGCCGCATTTCAGGGGACAAAGGCGGCATCTTCTCTCCAGAAACGGTGGGATCAGACCTTGACGGCGATAGAAAAGGCCCTGCCGCACGGAAAGTGCAACACCAGCGATCCCTTCGAGGTCGTGGAGAATATCGACAAGAGATCCGAGTTCCGCGAAGGGAAAGGTGGGACAGCTTCATTTCCCTGCAACGAGTGCCGATGCCTGAAGGGCTGCCCGGGGAAGAGGAAGGGCAAGCTTAGTACGTTGTTAAAGACCTTTCGGCTCCTCTCTGCACACCTGGAAGAACTGGAGGGGGGTCTGTGGCTCAGCTTTAAGCGACATGTGCGGTTTTTAAAGGAGACCGGGTTTGTGGACGAAACAAACCGGCTGACGCCCGATGGCCACTGGGCGTCCAATCTTAGACTGGACCAACCCCTGCTGATTGCAGAGGTCATCAGGAAGAGGGCGCTTGAGGGCGCCCTTCCCGAGACCCTTGCAGGGGCGCTTGCTCCGTTTGTCTGGGACAGGGACGCGCAGGTGGAGGTAAGGACCAGCGGAAGTTTTGACCTGAAAGAGATTGAGGACATTTGCTACAACGTACGTGATTCCATCGAAGGCATTGAGGGGCTCAAAAAAAGAAGGGGGTTCGAAAACCCCCCAATCCTGTTCTGGCCCTCGGCAGCTCTCTTTATGTGGGCGCGGGGTCTCCCCTGGGAGCGTCTTTTGACGTTGGTCCCTGTTAACGAAGGGGACATGGCATCGCTGATCATGAGGACGGCAGACCACCTGCGACAGGTCGTGAGCCTCAGGGAGACACATCCCGGGATTGCCTCGGTCGCTGAGGAGGCTGTTGGTCTTATCCTGAGAGAACCGGTGTATATTGTGTGACCCAACCCCGAATAAGGAAATTGAAGATTGGTGGGGTTCCGGTGTTTCTTGAAGGCGCTGCGAGCCGGAGGCCAACATTCCACTATTCCATTGTTCCAATTGTGAGCGAAGCGAACTAAGTTCGACCATCAACAATGAAAGGAGAAAAAGATGTCAAAGATGTTTGAGACTACCGAAATCAATGGGATGAGACTTGCAAATCGATTTGTCCGCTCAGCCACCTGGGAAGGCATGGCCGCAGAAGATGGGGCCTGCACCCCGGCGCTCGCGGACCTGATGTCCGGACTGGCAAAAGGGAAAGTTGGTTTGATCATAACCAGCCATGCCTATGTGCGACAAGATGGGCAGGCTGGCCCCTGGCAACTGGGGATTTATAATGATTCCCTTATCCAGAGCCTAAAGGAGATGACCCAGGCGGTTCATGACCAGGGCGGGCGGATTGTCGTACAGATAGCCCATGCGGGCGTTTTGGCGAACCCCGAGCTTACAGGAAAGACACCCTTTGGGCCCTCCCAGGTTGAGGGCTTCCCAAAGTCCCCCCATAAAGGGATGTCCGTGAAAGAGATCAAAGAGGTTGTGGATGCCTTTGAGCAGGCCGCCAAACGAGCCAGGGAGGCCGGGTTTGACGGGCTCCAGATCCATGCGGCCCATGGATACCTGTTGAGCCAATTCCTCTCCCCCGCATTTAACAAACGCACGGATGACTATGGAGGCTCGGTGGTAAATCGCGCCAGGGCCCTCATGGAGGTATTGCGGAAAGTGAGAAGCGAGGTGGGTGATGACTTCCCGGTGCTGGTCAAGATGAATTCTGAGGACTTTCTGGACGACGGGCTCACCTTGGCCGATTCTCTGGAGGTGGGCGCCATGCTCCAGGAAAATGGGATCGATGCTATAGAACTGAGCGGAGGCACACTCCTCTCTCGGAAACTTAGCCCTTCCAGGATGGGGATCGATTCCGAAGAAAAGGAGGCCTACTTTCGGGAGGCCGCAAGGAGCTTCAAGAAGGAACTCCGGGGCCCCCTGATCCTGGTTGGAGGAAACCGCTCATTACAGCTTGCAGAACGACTCGTGGAGGAGAAATACGCCGATTATATCTCCATGAGCAGACCCTTTATCCGAGAACCTGACCTGATCAAACGTTGGGAGTCCGGGGATCTCCGCAGGGCCGCTTGCATCTCAGATACCCAGTGCTTTGGCCCGGCCAGGGCTGGAGATGGGATATATTGTGTGGTAGAGAAAAAACAAGAAAAAGCCTAGGAGGAAATAAGGATCACTCGTGCCCACAATCACCTCCTTGCTTTGATT
>JABMQV010000819.1 GCA_013203065.1 Desulfobacteraceae bacterium
CCTCTGAAATGGTCCTCCCAAAGAGCGTCAGTACATAGGATGTCCCCGTTCATGGCTGGCGACACCGTTTTCTTCAGTTTTTGAATTTCGACCAAAGTTCCGGTTACACCCTCTTTCTCCGCCAACATAATGATCTCCTCTAAATTAAGTCCCTCCTCTTTCAAAATTGCAGCGGGCTCCTTTATTTACCGCTTTTTCGTTGGGGCACAGAGATTTTACGCTTTTCCGGATCCTTCTGCGGCCGAAAGAAGATGGCAATGTGGCCGATCACACCGACCGCGGCCGCACCGGTTTCCGCTTCGATAAGGTCGCAGATCTCCGCCTTCTGCGCCTTTTCCTTGAAATCGTTAAATTTTACTTTGATGAGTTCATGGCGATTGAATGCCTCATCCAAAGACCGCCGGACATCCAAGGTGAAACCCTTCTGGCCGATGAAGACCACAGGTTTTTGGGCGTGGGCCAGGCCACGAAGGTATTTTCGCTGAAAGCCTTCAAGTTTCTTCATGAATTGGTCCTTTCGTCACGATTGTCATCAGTGATCGAACAATATCATATAAACAGCCGGCTGTCCTTAAAATGTGACGAGACCCCGGCGGTTTGCCCATTTTTTTCTCCTCTTCGGTTTTCTTTGGGCAAAAACCCTTGCCATCGGCGTTCGGATGCTTATGTTCTGTTTCGGTTCGGTCCGGAAAATATAATGCGTATACGGAGCGGTTGAGCCATGCAGGCTGCACAGAGAAACGACAAGTTGAGAAATATTGCCATCATCGCCCACGTGGATCACGGCAAGACCACCCTGGTGGACGCCATATTCCTTCAAAGTGGCCTATTCAGGGAAAACCAGGAGTTCAACGAGCGGATCATGGACACCATGGACCTTGAGCGGGAACGCGGCATCACCATTGCCGCCAAAAATTGCTCGGTGATGTGGCGGGATGTCCGGATCAATATCATCGACACCCCCGGCCATGCGGACTTCGGCGGTGAAGTGGAGCGGGCATTGTCTATGGTAGACAGTGCGATTTTACTGGTGGACGCCTCCGAGGGCCCCCTTCCCCAGACCCGCTTTGTCTTGAAAAAAGCGCTTGAGGCCGGCCTTAAAATTATCGTCGTCATCAACAAGATCGACCGCCAGGACGCACGGCCCGATGCGGTGCTGGATGAAATCTACGATCTTTTAATTGATCTGAATGCCACCGATGATCAGCTCGAGTTCCCCCTGCTTTACGCAACCGGCCGGGACGGCATCGCACAGAAAACTCTGGAGGAAGCGGGGGAGAATCTTCACGTCCTTCTGGACACCATCATTGAAGAGATCCCGGGCCCCTCCCTCGATCCGGATGCGCCGTTTCAAATGCTCGTATCGGATTTGGGCTATTCGGATTATCTGGGCCGGTTGGCCATCGGTAAAATATCCAGCGGAACGGCTCGGTCCCGGGACAGCTTCGTGTGCGTGGGTGAATCCGGAGAGAGTCTGCCGCTTAAGGTGTCAACCCTGCAGGTCTATGAAGGGATGACGCTTCGGGATGTGAATGAAGTTCAACCGGGCGATATCGCAGTCCTGTCGGGCATCGAGGAAGTCAAGATCGGCGATACCATATGCAACCAAACCGCGCCCCGGGCGTTGCCCAGAATCAGGGTGGATGAACCCACGGTTTCCATGAAGTTTACCATCAACGACTCGCCCCTGGGGGGCAAAGACGGAAAGTACGTCCAGTCGAGCCGGATTCGCGAGCGCCTGCTGAAAGAGTCCCGAATCAACGTTGCCATCCAGGTGGAGGAGACCGGAGGCCGGGACAGTATTCTCGTCAAGGGCCGGGGGGAGTTTCAACTGGCGATCCTCATCGAGACCATGCGACGGGAAAGTTACGAGTTTTGTGTGGGGCGGCCGGAGGTCATCTACCGTTACGAAAACAACCGGAAGCTTGAACCGATCGAGCGACTGCTGGTCGATTGCGAAGAATCCTTTTTCGGCGTGGTAACCGAGAAACTGTCAATTCGAAAAGGCAAGATGACAAACCTGGTCAACGACGGAAAAGGCCGGGTGAGAATCGAATTTTCCGTTCCCTCCCGAGCATTGATCGGATACCATGACGAGTTTCTCACAGACACCCGGGGTACCGGAATCATGCATTCTCTGTTCGACGGCTACGAAGAATACAGAGGGGATTACCCCAGCCGGTTTACCGGCTCCATCGTGGCCGACCGCAGTGGACATGCCGTGCCCTATGCCCTGTTTAATCTGGAGCCTCGGGGGCGGATGTTCATCGTGCCGGGAGACCCGGTATACGAGGGAATGATCGTGGGGGAACACAACCGGGGCCAGGATATCGGCGTCAATCCCTGCAAAGAAAAGAAGCTGACCAACATGCGGGCGTCCGGAAAAGACGACCATGTCATCCTTTCCCCCATCAAGCCGGTCACCCTGGAGCAGACCATCAGCTTTATCCGCGAAGACGAACTGGTGGAGGTCACCCCCCGGGCGGTGCGCATGCGAAAGGAGGTGCTGTCGGCACAGAAGCGCCACACCCAGAATGCCGGCCGGCTGAAAAAAATAAAGGCGGCCTAGTGTTTCGGGCTGGGAGAATCATCGGAACCGTCCGTAAACCATATCTAAGAGAGGGGGGTCGATGGAAGGAACAAACCGCGGAGACTTAAGACCCGGAATCGAAGTCAGCATTATGCTGAAAAAAGACCAGCGTACCGGAAAACTGACCCCAGGCGTTGTCAAGGATATCCTCACCAAGTCGAATCACCATCCCCACGGCATCAAGGTCCGGCTGACCGACGGCCGGGTGGGCCGGGTTAAGAAAATCGTTGGGCTTGCGAAAGGATAACTTCGCCGAATTGGCGCCCGGATTTGGGTCAGATTTGGCTGCGCCAATTGAGCAAAACCACAGAAA
>JABMQV010000820.1 GCA_013203065.1 Desulfobacteraceae bacterium
CCTGAAACTTGAAACCCGAAACTTGAAACTTGAAACCTGACACCTTAGCAATCCCCGCCTAGTCCTCTTTTCCCCTCTTGAGGAACGTTCGGACCTTGGGGTCGGGCGATTCATCACGCAGCTTTTTTGGATCCCCGACGGCGGTCATGGTCCGCGTGTCTGCGTCAAGAAACACCGAGTTATTCCCGATGGCAAAAATGCTTGCCAGTTCGTGGGTAACCATCACCACCGTGGCCCCCAGGCTGTCCCTGATTTCCAGAATGAGCTCATCCAGCCGGTTGGCACTGATAGGATCAAGCCCCGCAGACGGTTCATCAAAAAAAAGGATCTCGGGATCAAGCGCCATTGCCCTGGCCAACCCTGCTCTCTTCCGCATCCCACCGCTGATCTCCGAGGGGTAAAAATCCTCGAACCCGGCCAGACCAACCAGGGCCAACTTCAAAGAAACGACCTCCCCGATCTGGGTGGGCTTCAGCTCCGTGTACTCCTCCAGAGGAAGGGACACATTCTCAGCCAGGGTCATGGAGCTCCAAAGGGCGCCGCTCTGGTAGAGGATGCCCGTCTTTCTCATGATCTGGTCCCGCTCCGCAGGTGAAGCCTCCCAGAAGTTGGTTCCCTCATAGAGGACCCGCCCCTGAGCAGGGGACTTAAGCCCGACCATGACCCTTAAGAGCGTGCTTTTACCACACCCGCTTCCCCCCATGATGATAAAGACATCTCCACGGTTGACAATAAAGTCAAGATCTCGCATGAGAACAAAATCACCATAAGCCATGGTCAGGTCTCTGACCGTTATGTGAGGTTTCTTATTATCCATCGCCTCAATTCCAGAACACCCGCCCTCTGCCCTCCGTCTTCTGTCTTCTCCCCTCTGCCCTCTGCCCTCTGTCTTCTGCCCTCTGTCTTCCGCCCTCTGTCTTCCGCCTTCCGCCCTCTAAATCCCCAGCACATTACACATGATGGTTATAGTCGCCGTAGCCAGGATAATGCTGACAATGCCCGTCACCACAGCCGATGTGGCTGCATCTCCGACTGCAGAGGCACTCCGTCCGCACTGCATTCCCCTCAAACACCCGGCCAAAGCAACCAGCACACCAAACACCATACCGTGAAAAAGCCCGATCCATAAATCGGTTAGGGTCACTGCCCCCTTGGTCTGGTTGTAATATTGTACAAAACCTATATTCAACATACTCACAGAGACAATCAGGCCACCCAGGATACCCATGAGGTTGGCATAAAGACAGAGGAGAGGCATCATCAGGGTAAGGCCCAGTATCCTCGGGAGCACCAGGAAATCGATGGGAGAGATGCCAAGGGTCTTCAGGGCATCGATCTCCTCGTTCGTCTCCATGGTGCCGAGTTGCGCTGCAAAGGCAGCGCCTGTGCGACCTGCCATGATGATCCCGGTCATCACGGCCCCCATCACCCGCACCACGCTGATGGCCACCAGATTGGCCACATAGATCTCGGCCCCAAACAGCTTCAACTGCACTGCACCGATAAAGGCAAGAATGAGACCCACCAACAGGCTGATCAACGAGACAATGGGTAGCGCCTGGGCCCCGCACTCCTGAAGGGTCAGGGTAAGGTCAGAACGGCGGAATTGCGCCTTCCCGATCAGGAGCCTTCCAAAAGATGCGATGACCTCACCGATAAAGGTGAGCATCTGCCCTACGGTACGGAAAAAATTGATGGCATCTTCACCGACCCGGGTCAGAAACGGCTCATTAATCCCTCCCGATCGCGCATCTTTCTTCTCCGGAACGGCCGAGGCGAGCGCCAGGAGCTTTTGTGCACCTTGAGGCAAACCACTGATGTTCACCCGGATCTTCTTCTGTCTGCAGAGTTCCCTGAATTTGATTACAAAGGTCAGGAGACCGCTGTCCCAATGGCCCAGTTTATCCGACTCAAAAACAATGCGCTTTATCCCGGGTTCCGATTCGACGCTTCCAAGGATGTCATCGGCTGTCGGGATATCATCCCCGAGCCGCCAGTTTCCCGAAAGGTGAACAAGAAGATCGTCATTGGAAGAACGACTGATCTTCATGCGGGGTTGGGTAGATTCTGTTGGCATTTTCCTTTTAGAACTGCCTTCGATCTCCAATATTTGGTAACCGCGCACAGGTTTAGAATTTGCCTTTCACGGTTACCTTTCTTGATAGCGTCCAGAGGTTCAGCGTTCACAGGTTTAGGGTTGCCTTTTTTTTGCTAATTTCACTAACTTTGAACCCTAAACTTTGGAACTTTGAACCCGAGTAGTTACAACGGATTTTCAATCCGAACCCCTCGAATTATTTGCCCATCATTCAAATCTTCAGACCAGAGTTTTTCACATTGAGCGCTTTCAGCAGCCACAATAATAAGCGCATCCCAAAATGACAGTCGGTTGATGATGCTGCAATCAATGGCCTCCTTGTTCGTATCCGGGGTAATGATAACCGTTTCAAATCGTTCGTAGGCGTGCAAAATGTCTTTAATGAGCAGGGGTTCGGCACCCAGTTTCTTGACTGCTGTCACGTAAAACTCCTGCAGCACCTGGGTGGATATGACCCCTTGAAAATCGCCCACCAGTGTTTCAAGAAGCGAACGGCATTTTTTCTGTTTGACCGGGTCAAATTGATCCAGACTGTATACCAGGATGTTCGTATCGATGAAGATCTTAGACATCGTACAGGGCCTCTCTTGGCCATTTTTGCCCTTGGGAGTTGACGTTTGTCTGATCCATCAGCTGAAAACATTCTTCAAGCCAATTTTTGGACTGGGGCCGCACGGTCTGTTCAAGCAGTGTTCGAATGAGAGCGTTCATGGATGTCTGGTGTTTTTCGGCATAACGCCTTCCGGATTTCAGCAGGTCTTTGTCAAGCGAAATGGTAATGTTGGGCATGGCACACCTCCTTTTTGTGTGCACATTATAAGGATGCACTGAATACGTGTCAATTCAAAAGAAATCAGTGTATCCTCACTTTATTCGGACGTAAAATGTGCTTTTGATCACAAAATATCCCCTTACGGCCATAGAAAAAGAAGAAGGCCCCTGGATCACGCCGGGGTTTGGCCTGCATTCAAGGCATATCAAGGGGCGTATATTCGCAATATGTAACCCTCACTATAACGTGGAGGCCGAGTCCAACATTGAGCCCATTTGTAGCGCGCCCCGATGATGGGGTCCACCCAATCCTGCCTGAATGTCTTCCTCGGTGAACTTCCGATACCTATCCGGGGTTTTAAGTAGTGTCCGAACGAAAACCTCGAAATGAAAACGAGCCCAACATCGATTATGAGGTTTTAATAAGTTTAAATTATTTCATTAATCCAAAATCTAAAATCTAAAATCTAAAATCGTGCCTGAACAGGGTTTTCGTTCAGGCACTATATA
>JABMQV010000821.1 GCA_013203065.1 Desulfobacteraceae bacterium
GTCCAGCCCCAGGGTTGATGCAACCACTTTGGCCTCTTCGATATTAAAAGGATTGTTTTCATCCAGGGCATTTACGAGGGGCTTCTCGTTCCAGCCCAGTAGCTTCGCCGCAAAGGCCCGGTCAATAAAGAGTTCACAACAAGAGATGCAATCCGCCTCTTCATGATTCAAGGCCGCCATAACTCTTTCTCTCTTTGACATCTTCACTGACATATCCGCCTTGGATTTAGATTCAGACTCATGAATATTCTTTATTATTTTAATATCCCGTCCGCTCGCGGCGGGGTTACCGATTAAGAATGGGGCCAGGGCTTGCCTGAAGGCGAAAAGATCTTGAACTTCTTTTCCCGTCAGAGAATTCACTCGAAAGCCTTTTCGAGGCAGCACAGCCACGAAGCCTCTTGCTTCGAGGTCTGCTAACGCCTGGTGGAGTTGAAGATTGGGAAAGCTTGGAAGTTCCTGGCCATACGATTAAACATTTTGACATCTAAGATCTTAGATGCTGCATATAGTATCTCATTTTCAAAGTCAAGAGAATTTTGTACACACAACAAAAAAAGCCTCAACTTTTATAACTCGCTGTTTTTATAATGAAACGTCTCTGCTGGCACTGCCTGGGTTTTAAGAACAAGTCAAATGAGATTTGTCAGCTCTTTCAAGAACATCTTCCCTTTCCAATTATTTAAAATTCTTTGCTTGACACTCACCTAATATGTATATTATATCTTACCTGTCATATGTAAGATTTTAAATATGGAGTGGGCATGACTATTACCGTTTCTTCTTTGTCAACCATTAAACCGCCGCCTTCTTTGGCCGAGATAGCCTTTAAGACCCTCAAGGATGCCATAATATCCAGCAGGCTCGAACCTGGAGAGATCTACAGCGAACAGGTCGTAGCCCGGGAGTTGGGCATTTCCAAGACCCCGGTTCATCAGGCCCTGGTGGCCCTGGAGAACAAGGGGTTTGTGTCTATCCTGTCCCGCAAGGGTTTTCGGGTAAATCCTCTGACCGAGAAAAACATTCGGCACCTGTTCGCCTTTAGGCGCCCACTGGAAACTGCGGTCATCCGGCATGTCATTGACCGGATGTCGGATGAATCCCACAGAGAAATCAAGATTCTGCTTGACCGGATCGCCCAGACGCGAGACCCGGTTCAGTTTCAGGGAGTTGACCGCGCATTTCACCGTTACCTGGCTTCCGTGACGGAAAATAAATACATAATCAATGCCTTGAATGGCATATGGGACCTTTGTGATTGGGTCGGGGCCAGGGTTCTTTATAATGATAATGTCGGCCTTTTTGAGGAGGCTACCCAGGAGCATATTGCCATAGCCGAAATGCTCGAAAAAGGCGACAAGGACGGAGCGGTCGAGGCTATGGAGAGGCATCTGATCCTCACAGAAAAGAAATTTTTGGCCCATCTGGAAAAAGAGAAAAAGTAACGAGACCGATCTGCGAGAAAAGGCCAAACTCCTCATCGGGGGCGCGCCGGTGAGTCGGGGATTCGCCGAGCAGATCAAGGCCGATGGTTATGGAGAAAGCGCTCGTAGGGCAATCAATCAGATCATCAACGTCAATTACTTCTCCCCGTTAGCGATAATTATTTTTCCCCGTTACCTTTGGTCAATGAGGAGCTGGATGGGGAGTGAACTCCCCATCCAACCGACGGTTCAACTTGCTCCTTTGTTTTTTTCCTTTTGCCTTCCCCTCGTTTATTCATACAGATCTATTAAATCTCTTGCCTTATTTTTGTCGTAGTATATTGTCGTAGTATATTAAGGTGAACTGGGTTGTCAAGACCATCGTCCTCATCAGAGACTCAACCCTCTCTCTACCTATGCCCCAGTCCTCACGCCTTAAGGTTTCTCTTATTTTACGGCTGCCGTAGAAGAGAGATTCAGTAAAGATCTCATCAATCCGGTTCATTGTCCGTAAGGTCTCCTCTGATAGCATCACAGGTTTGTAGTATATGTTTGACCTGTGTAAATCTAAAAGTACGCACTGTCTGCGAACAACTTAACTCCTTGTGGGAGGGGTCTATAAGGACCTTCTTCTCCTCAACGATCAAACAGTGCGGCTTTTTTTTAGCCAGTCGTTCTCCACCTGGCCAATTTAACGGTAAAGCTCGTCAATACCCGGATGGCCACTTCAAAATCCCCCACCCAGGATTCAGGTTTTAACCCTGGATGGCGGATAGACATTTGAATACACTGATCTATTCTCTTCTTCATCCCTGCTAAGTGACACAAGGGGTGGGGGAAAAATAAGTGGCCATAAGTGGGGGACAGTAGGTGGCCGCCCGGGGTCAATACGCTTTTCCTTATCCTTGAGGGGTTTATCCCGTTTGCCCCTGAAAATCTCTACAAGCCAATCCATGGAACGTTTACGCCAATTGCCTGTTTGTGACCTGTGAACCTCGTATTTCGTGATAATTCAAATGTTGTCATTTCACCCCTGGTCGCTGCCAAGAC
>JABMQV010000822.1 GCA_013203065.1 Desulfobacteraceae bacterium
AAAACAACCTGATATCAAAGCTGTGCTGACTTGACTAACCGCACAGGTCGAAAAATTGTGACCATTTTGAGGAGAATTCAATTTGTGAATACAGACGTTGAAAACAATGGCCGCTTTTTGACAAGTTCCAAGCCCTTTTACAAGATCGGGATTAAGACACCGAAGTTCCCTGCCGTGTAACTGTCAACGTTCTAAGTAAGTATCTGTCCGTACTTTGGGTTTCCACCAATCCTTGACCCAATAGGTGGACCTGTACCTGTCAGGCCAGAAGATGAAATTGAGCAATGGATTCATATATTGAATAAAATCATTCACATCCTTTATTACCATGGGGGGAACATAGACCAGGTCCCCGTCCTTCAAAGGGATATTCTGGCGTAAATCGCCTTCTCTCAGCAAGGCCTTGACATTCGCCATCATGATCAGGGGCTTTTTTCCAGGCTCCGTTGCCCTCACAACCAGCGTGTTGGATTCCTTTGCCTGGATGGTGTAGCTTCCGGCCATTGCAAGGGCTGCCAGAAGATCCTGGGCGTCTTTCAGATCATAAACCCCCTGACTCTCGACTTCTCCCAACACATAGACCTTGTTTCGAAATTCGCCCAGGTCCGGGATATCCAGGATATCCCCCTGATCGATGATGACATTCACGGTATCATCACCCCTTGTTATGATGTCGTAGAGGTTGATATGATATGCTTTGGACCCCCTTGTGAACCTCAAATCCTTTATGTTCCCACGGTCGGTATAACCGCCAGCCTGCGCAAGAAAATCCATCAGGGTGGTCCTCCCCTTGAGGCGGATGTTTCCACTCGGTGTTTTCCCGTATTGCCCTCCCCTCAGGGAGGCAAATTCTCCCAAGACCATTGCGCTCTTGCTATTAAACCCTTTCATGATGACATCGATCCTGGGCTTCTTGATATAGTGAGACAGTTTCTCGGTGAGGAGATCATCCAATTGGCTCGGGGTGAGTCCATTTACATCCAGGTTATCAATAAATGAATAAAATAGCCTGCCCAACGAATTGACCGTGACGATGGAGGTCTTGACTTTTTCCCCGATGCGGGAATTGATTTGCAGGACATCCATGGGACCGATACGATATTCGGGAAAACCTTCAATTTCCTTAAAGACCTTATTTTCCTTTGTCTTGCTCATTTTCGCAAGCTCTTCCCGATCCTTTTTCGTCAGTGCCCTTATGGTTCCTCTCTCCTTCTGGAGGACGGCCAAATCCTCTACCGGCACACCCTTTACCGCGACGCTTGAAAAGCATGCCTGGGCCTGCAGTGATATGAAAAGGAGAAAAACAGGGAGGAGTGTCCTAACGGAATATCCCAAGGGATTCTTGTTTTTCTTTTCCATTGTGCTTACCCCCGATTTCAATGGAAAATGGTTTAAAGCTTACCGTGTCTTAGTCAGGAAGGTCTTTCTCATCAATGGTGTCCACGATGTGAAGAAGGGGGGATTCAGATAACTGGATCAACTTTTCCTTCTCCAATCTATTCCCCAGGCCGTCAAACACCAGTTCGATACCGGGCCTGAGGGGCTGGGCCTTGTTTGTGGAGACGACTCGTCCGATGGACTTGTTGTTTAGTTTGACATAGGTATTCACAGGAAAAAAGGAGACTTGGTTTAGAAACTCCTTAACAATCCTGGGCGGGAATTTGCCTTTCCCTAAGGCCAGGATCGATTTTACGGCGTGGGGCTGCATGTGTTTGCCACGATGGGGCCTGTTCTTGATCATGGCCATGTAGGTGTCTACCATTCCTATGATTAAGGCAATCTCTGAGATCTCTTTCCCTTTCAGGCCGTTTGGATAGCCGGAACCATCTAACCTTTCATGGACCTGCAGGGCGATTTTCGCGAGAGGCTGGAATGTCCCTCCCATAGTGCCGATAATCTGGGCGCTGACTTCCGGGTGCTTCCTTATTTGAGAAAATTCATCCCCACTGAGTTGACCTTTTTTTTGCAGGATGCGATCGTCCACTTTGTACATTCCCACATTTTCAAAAAAGGCCATGAGTGCCAGCTTTAGAAGTTTATTGGAATCATACCCCATCCCCTTGGCCACCTTCAGGGCGGCGAGGGTGACGGAAATGGTATGGGATGGAAGGCCCTCATCTTCGGCAATGGGGATGGCGTAGGCATAAAGTTCATCGATAAGATCCGCCTCTATGATTTGA
>JABMQV010000823.1 GCA_013203065.1 Desulfobacteraceae bacterium
CTAGTATTCGATGCCCTTCCGCGCCCTGGCGCCGGCATAATAGGCGTGTTTTATCTGAACCAACTCGGTAACATAGTCAGCAAACCTGATAAATTCCGGGGCGGCATCTCTTCCCGTCATAACCAATTCAACGTTATCCTTGCATCGTTTCATGAGATCTAAGATCTGCTCTTTCTCAAGGACCTGGAAAATGACCGTATCCAGAATTTCATCGCAGATAAGGAGATGAGTCCCTCTCTCAACCGCAGCAAAGGCATATTCAAGGGCCTTAGCGGCATGCTCATAATGGACCGCATCTGGACCGTGGGACATAATGAAAGGATGCTCACCGGGACACCAATAGCGGACATCTGAAAGCTTGTCAAAGATAGCCACTTCCCCCGAATTCCCGGCTTTCATAAACTGGACAAAATCTACCTCCAGACCTCTTCCCGCCGCCCGAATGGCCAGACCAACCGCCCTCGAGGTCTTTCCTGCCCCTTGCCCGTAGCAGATATGAATCAGGCCGAAGCCTTCACCCTTGATATCTCCTGATCGTCTCTGTGGGTAATAGATAACCTGGCCCTCCTTTACTCAGTAAGGAATACACGCCCAGAGGACGTGGCTTTGATTTGCCCCCTGAAAGCGGGCCAAAAGCCAGCTCTCAGATTCCGGGAGTGTTGGAGCACTGGAGTGCCGGAGTAATGGGCTAGAATTGAAAGAAGAATCTTTAAAATCGGAAAAACTGCTTAAAAGATTTCTCTCTTGGGCCTCACATGACCAGTACCCTGGAAGATCTTTTTTCCAACACTCCACTACTCCACCACTCCATCACTCCGCGCCAAACAAAAATGCCGGCAGAGCCATTTTCTCCGACCCGGCCCCGAGGACCGGGTTTTTGGACCTAAATAAGTGTGATGCGGTCTTATGCAGTATTCGCCTGCCTTGTCAACTTTTATCCTTGACCTCGATGTCAAAAACAATGGCCGTTTTTTGGCAAGTTCCAAGACCTTCCAGAATATCGGGGTTGACTTTCCCGCAAAAATTTGATCTCTCTCCGGCCATGTTAGATAAAGGTTTAATACAAATATATACGGCCAAATCCGAGCATTTTAACTTTGCCCCGATCGGATTGAGTTTGCGAGCATCGGGCCAGGGGCTTCGTACGTTGATTACCTGTTTTTTCCCGCATGAGTTGATGGAAGGGGCCGGCAACGCCTCCCTGCTACTTAAACCAAATTTGGTAATTGAACACAACCCCAACGGGCAAAAACCGTTCCAAAAAAATGAAAAGGGCCCGGAAAACAACGGATTTACAAAGCTTTTCAAGAGAGCCAGAGATGCGGTTGTCAGCGGGGATTTCGATATTGTCATCCTGAGCGGGATAAACAAAGTGCTGAGCCTGGGTCTCTTGCCCCTTGAGGAAATCCTTGACCTCATGGAAAACAAACCTGACAGGGTAGAGCTAGTCCTCTCAGGTCCGAACGCCAACCAGGGGATCATTGAAAAGGCCGATCTGGTCACGGAGATGGTGGTGCATAAGTCAGGGCGTGCGCTTGAACCGGGAAATTGTCCTCAAGGGAATGGGACCACTGAAGTGGTGACCGGAAACGGAAAAGGCAAGACCACTTATTGCCTTGGAAAAGGAATGCTCACGTCTTGCGTGGGAGTCCACACGCTTGTCTTCCAGTTCATAAAATCCCCAAAACCCTACGGGGAGGTCAAGGCCATTGAAAAGCTCCCCTATCTCAAAATAAAAACCATGGGGAAAGGCTTCCTGAATAAACACAGTCCCTTTTTCGACAAAAAACACGCCCAGGCGGCTCGGCATGCATGGCAACTCTGGCTGAAGCAAATTTATTCACAGGAATACGGCCTCCTGGTTATGGATGAAATCAACATCGCCACCCACCACGGACTGATTAACGGCGAACGGGTCCGGGAAATGCTCTTCCTCAGACCGCACAAATTCGACATACTCCTGAGCGGACGCAATGCCCATCCTGATGTGGTGGAGGCCGCCACCACCGTGATCGAGATGAAGGAGGTCAAACACCCCTTCAAGAAGGGCATCCGGGCGAGAAAAGGAATCGAATACTAGAACGCGCCCTGCCCCAGTTCCCTCGAAAGAATGATCCTCATGACCTCGGAAGTCCCTTCCACGATCTGCAGTACTTTAGCCCCCTTATAAAAACGAGAAACCGGATATTCCGCCATATAGCCATAGCCCCCGTGGATCTGGACGGCATCCGAGGCCACCTTTTCGAGCATCTCCGAGGCGAAAAGCTTCGCAACCGTCGCCTCGAATGAGTGTTTCCGGCCTTGATCCTTTAGCCAGGCCGCCTTCAGGTACTGGTTTCTCGCCAGTTCAATGGCAACGGACATGTCGGCCAATTTGAACTGGATGCCCTGGAAGTCTCCAATGGGTTTCCCGAACTGTACCCTTTCCCCGGCATACCTGAGGGACTCAGTCAGACAGGTCTGAGCAGCCCCGACGGCCATGGCCGCAATACTGATCCGACCGGTCTGGAGCACAGACAGGTGCTGCGCAAAGCCCTCTGCAGAGTCGCCCAGCATGTAATCTTCCGGAACGTGGCAATCATCAAAGATGACCTCATGGGTGGCAGAGCCATGCCATCCGATCTTCTCGTATCTCTTGCCAAGGACGAACCCGGGCGAATCCTTGGGCACGATAAAGGTGGAGATCCGGCCTCGACCTTTGACCGCCTTTTTTGTTACCGCGGCGATGATGATCATGCTGGCATTATCAAGACCAATATTTGTAATAAACTGTTTGGTACCATTGATCACCCATTCATTGCCATCCAGCATGGCTCTGGTGCGAATAGACGCGGCATCAGAACCGGCATCCGGTTCGGTGAGACCGAAGGCACCAATCCTCTCTCCTTTGGCTATGGGGGTAAGCCATTTCCTTTTCTGGTCCTCAGTCCCGAAGACCTCAAGTTCCTGCGCAACGACACTGGTAGTCACATCTAAGAGGGCGCCAAAGGTGGGATCACCGCGAGAGACTTCCTCGATGCAAAGATGCATGCCTACCCAGTCTCCCCCGCTCCCTCCGTATTGCTCGGAGATAGGGATACCCATCATTCCCAGTTCAGCCATTTTCGAAATGATATCATAGGCATATTCTCCTGTACGCTCGATTTCCTCTGCCCGCGGGAAGATAATCTCCTGGCTGAAAGAGCGGCACATATCCCGGATCATCTTATGCTCTTCCGTTAAATCAAAATCCAATCTTACCTCCTCTTTTTGCTTATATGACTACAATTACTCTGGTTTTCCTTGACACTAAAGGCTATTTTTGCTATACTTTTTAACTAGTTATTCAGGCTGAAGGTTATCATCATCTTAGGATCGATGGCATAGTGATGAGGTTTTTCCCGTAAGGTATTGATTGGTGGCCCATGTGGAGATATAGGGAGCGGCTCAGTTATTTCGAAAAACTTAAGCGTTCACTCTACGAGATATTGAGAGATGCCCTAGAGGCCCGCTTGATAAAGATCTCCTTAATCGATTCCTACTTCTTCAATTATATAAAAAATGGCGTACCCTACAATTTTGTGGACAAGAAGGAACTCAAGCCCAGATGCAAAAAAATGGAAAAGGAGTCTGAGTTGTTCAACACCTTTATTGTTATCTTTTGTGAAGGTGTTGTGCCCGCCCAATTCAAAAACTATATCAGATTTTTTCCTTATAACAGTCTGGTAAAGAAAAACCTCGAGTACCTGGCCAATTTTTCCTTACACAAAGAATTTCATAAAGATCTCCGGCATTTTGAAAACCCGGACTTTTTTAACTTCCTTGAAAAGCTATTGAACGTTGACTATGCCTTACTCCTTCAACAAGACCCAACTGTCAAGAAGAAAAACAGATATTCACTGACCCATTTCCATGTCAAGATTGACTGGCCGATTGCCGATGCAGCGGAGGATTTGGCCAAGTCCTTGAGATATATCCAAAACAACCTATACGAGAACGGTGAAAAGCAGGCCCGAATCCTCCAAAATAAGCTTTTTGAGTATTACGGCTGCCATTACACGGTTGGCGGGAGACGAACAGCCGGGCTCATTTCAGCTCAGCTGTTAAAAAAACTGAATGCTATCTCCACAGTATACGTGTCCAGTTCCGAGTCCCGGTCACTTTTCAGATACTCTGAACGGGGAGTATCAAAATTTTTTCTGGCAAGACTGACAAAGAAACAGATCCAATCCCTGGCCAGGCGAGAGGGCATGAAAGTCGAGACCTTTATGTCTCAGTATCTCTACTCCGCAGGAAATGCTCATGTCGGAATTTCTGAGGCCTCTTATGTCTACACCGAACACTCCTTGCCCCCGAAAGATGGGAAACTCCGAAAGCTTGACCCTGCCTATAACTGGCTAAAACTCAGAGCCGAACTCCTACACCCCAAGATTGATGAGATTGGTGCCAAACCTATCAACTATCATTGGATCTACCACACGTAAACATAACCAAAACCACCCTCATCATAAGCAACCCGAAGATTCAAGAAACCACGTGTCCAGACCACGGTGCCATTTGAGCTGATAGACACAGCCATCAAGCCCTAGCGCTAGAACCTTGAAGAAATCATGATCCTCACCGTACCATCGATCCAGGATCTCCTCCACATCGACCCTTCTTCCCTCCAACACAAAACAAAGCGGCCTTTCGTTTGCCTTGTACCCTGAATATGCCCTGACCTCGATCATTTTTCCTTGAGATTTCTTTGGCATAAAACCCCATCTTTCACACAAGAAGACACGGTTGATTATACACATTCCGCATCCAAATTCCGCTTGTCTACAAAACTTGGGTGTGGTACGTTTCAGCCTGATTTTGAAGCCCTAAGCTCGCCGCTGGAGCTATTTTTCGTTAGATTTTAATGGAGGTTGTTTCCCCATGTCCCAGGAAGATATCGTAACCCGTTTTCCACCCAG
>JABMQV010000824.1 GCA_013203065.1 Desulfobacteraceae bacterium
GAAATACGCTTTGTGGGTGGAGGCTGCCCCGGCAATGCCCAAGCAGTGAGCCGGCTCTTGAGGGAAAGACCTGTCAAAGAAGTGGTGGCGTTGATCAAAGACATCCCCTGCAGGAATGATACTTCGTGTCTGGACCAACTGGTCAAGGCCCTGCTGGCCGCATCGCATGGTACCCCAGTTCGAAGCACAGGTCATTCTTTTCAGCCAGGCCAGGAGATGGGGTCACTGGCGTATTGGAGAGGCGGATTTTATCAGTCTGGGGCCTGCTGCCAATGATAAGGGGTTGACCTGGGGGTTGCTGGAGGATAGTGGTAAAGAGGTCCATTTCAGGGTCATCCGGGTGGATTAACCTAGTGGAGGAGGCCATGGCACAAAAGGTTGTTGTGGATGTGCTTTTAACCGATTTTAATCAATGACTTGCCTGCGTCTATATGGCGGAATCGGTAAGGGTCTTACCGGAGGAGATTCAAGGTCTTATTGATGTGCAAGAATGGGACATGCGCACGCGCGAAGGGATCCAGCGGTTTAGAGAACTCAGGGCCAAATCTCTGCCCAGTGTCGCGTTGGATGGGGACCTCGTCTATGAGGCCATCATCCCCGGACAGGAGGAGATAAGCGTTGAGATACGTCGTCGACACCTTGAGAAGAATGCTGTCTGAGTTTGTCCGATAGATAAATGGTGAACGGAATCGAAAGGGCATGTTATGGAAACCTCAAAAAACCTTTTTTTGGAAGATGTAAATATTGAAGGGTTCAAATCCTTTTCAGAACTGACGAACATGGGTTTTCAACCCGGTATTGGCGTCATCATAGGCAATAACGGGGTTGGGAAATCAAACATTCTGGATGCTATCGTGTGGGCACTCGGGGAAGATGATCTCGACCGGCTGCGATGCTACGAGAAAGGGGAGTTGTTCTTTTCCGGTAGCAGGGACTATGCTCCTGCCTCACGGATTCGGGTCGAATTGACTTTTAGACACGGAAAAGAAAAAAAGGTGCCGATCATACGGGTGGTTCGAGAAATGACCAAGGACGGGCAGGATACCTACTGGGTCCAAGACGAGAGGCTTCAACGACAGCAGTACGAGGAGGAGCTGGTGGGCTTACGCCTGCCCCATGCCCTGAAATCCATTATCAGACAGGAACAGATCAATGATATGATCCTTTTGGATCCCTGGCAGCGCTTCCGCTGGATTGAGAATCTATTGTCAGTAAATGGAACGGCAGATTTACGAGATTGCATCTATAAGGATATCGACCCCCTTTTCCAACAATACCTGGATTTTCTGTTTCCCCTGGGGGAGGGACATCTTAGGGTTCTGGATCAGAATGGCCAAAACGGGTTGGAAATCGTGGTTACTTTGCCTGGAAACAGAAAGCGCAAGTCTCACCAGCTATCCGGTGGAGAGAAGTCCGTTACCAGCCTGGCCTTAAAGCTGGCCATCTTTGGCCAGTTGGACAGCCCTTTTTACCTCTTAGATGAAGTGGAGCCCTCCCTGGATTACACCAATCACAGGTCCATGCAGGAGTTTCTCAAAACCCTGGCCCAAGACAAGCAACTCATCATGATCACCCACCTGCGAAGCACCATAGCACTCGCAAACACGGTCCATGGCGTGAGGACGCGATGGGACGGCTCTTCCTTTATGAAGTTCTACTTTGTGATGGATGAGCGCCTTCTCAGGCTCTATAAATGCTGCTGAAAGATAAGATATATCTCTGATGGCAATCACCGGGTATGCCGGGGGAGACACCTATGACGAACAAATATCAAACCCTGATAGACAAAGGCCTTGAATTGGGTGCCCAGGAGGCCCAATTAATCAGTACCGACAACATTGTCTTTGACCCCCGCTCCCATCTGAAATGCCGATTCGGCTGCGGTCGTTGGGGAAGGTTCTGGACCTGTCCGCCCAATTTGAACCTTTCCATGGAAACGTTTATGGATGGATTTGAGAGATATAACAAGGCCATCATCATCAAGTCGATCGACCCCAAAATGGGTCAGGAGGTGGCTGTTGCCTTGGAAAAAGAGGCCATGCTGTCTCACGACTGTGGATTTGCCTTTGCTATGGCCCTCTGCGTACAGTGTGAGGAATGTGCTTATCCAGACCCTTGCCTCTACCCACATTTGGCTCGCCCGGCCATGGATGCCTATGGCGTGGATATCGGAAAGACACTGGAACCTTTAGGGTTCAAGGTGGCGTTCGACAAAGGGGGAAAACTCCTGCCGGCCTGGTATTCCATGGTCTTGTTGGACTAGGATGTCCGCATAGGTTACTTGCTGTTTACTTTACAGAAAGGAGGTTCAATATGGCCAATTTCGTATTTGTCTTGAGCAAAGAAGATGTTGAAACAGCCACGCGCTGTTTTCAATTTGCCAAGGTCGCACACTCAAAAGACCATAAGGTGGATCTGTTTTTCATTGGGGATGGTGTTTTGTGGGCCGATTCCACCCGGGACTTCAACGCCAAGACCACCACGGGAGACTGCCCTAACGACTACTTTCCCTATTTGGAGGCAAATGAGGTTCCCATTGGCGTCTGACCCCCTTGTGCAAATGCTCGTCAAGTTGACGAAGCAAACTTCTTTTCTAATATGGCACTTGATGGGGCGCCACATCTGATCGATCTCGCAGCGGAAGCCAAGGTGTTCAATTTCTAAATTGAGCCCATGCAATAACTGAAGCCGTGCCAAATCCTGGAAACCCCAGGGAACTTCAATTTGGAGGCCTTATGGGAGACACCGACCAACTAGCTTTTGTTGAGATCGTGGCCAAGAAAAAGGGCTGCGTGCTCTGTGACCTGGCGATCGGGATCTTGGAAGAGATTTCTCCTGAGTTTGCCGATGATGTGCTGAAGTGGGATGTGGTGGATATGGGCCATAGGGATGGTATCAAGAGATTTGATGAATTGACCAATCTGTGTGGTCGCAGACCCGCGGTACCCTCCATCGTGATCAACGAAAAAATAGCCTTTGATAACATTCCTGACTTTGAAGCACTCGCAGAAGCTGTCAGAGAGGCTTCAAAGTGATTCATTAGCATTAAGGTGTCCCCGCTCCGGGCAGGATCTTTGACAGGTGTCGGGCCTCCGGCTCCGCGTCCAGCCCGTAGGGCTTCCAGGCCGGAGGGTAGAGCCTACGCCTCGGAGA
>JABMQV010000112.1 GCA_013203065.1 Desulfobacteraceae bacterium
CACGAACAATTCCGTATACTGATCAATGAGAATGAGCTGATCGATAGACAACCCGGAAGTTTCACTCATCCCGTTGAATATCTCCTTTGCCCTTTCGGGGTAATTTTCATAGTTTCCCCTGGCAAATTCTTCTGCGTCTTCACGAGACCATTTGCCACTCCATGGAGGATGTTCGTTTATCGCCTTCTGGTAGTAGCTTCCTATCTGAGATTTTAAGAGATACCCGTATTGGCGACCCATTTCCTTGTAGTCCCCATTGAGTTGGGCCACATGGATCTTTTCCGCCTTATACAGAAAGCCTCCCTCAAACGCCAAAACCGCCTTCTGAGTTGAATCTGTCCCGCTGGAACAGCCGAAAGTGATGAGAAATGAAAATAACAGGCTCCCGGTCATCAAAGACCTGACTCTATTCATTGTTCCCTCAAATACAATTGCCTTCTCAATTTTTGGGGATTGAATATAGGGGAATCCTGTTTTGTGTGTCAAGCCTGAATGGACGAGGATCTTGCAAAGCAGCTCGAAGTGATGTAAAAAAGGCCTCCCGGTTCCCACCCAACGACAAGGGAATCCACAAGGGAATCGACCAATAACTTAAGGAGGAAAAAACATGCCAAGACCCGTGTATCCAACCAAAGAAGGGATTTGGTCAAAGGGAAAAAGAGAGGAAGAAAAATATAAAGAGGTCTCACTGGGAGTCCCCTACCCGGAGGCTGTGGCACAATTTCGAAAGGCCGTTGAGGGACGGGGTGATTTTGATGCTGCCACCCTCTTTGCCTGGGGCACCATGCAGGCGACAGCCGTTCTGAACATCCTGAAGGCGGCCGAAGAGACCTTTGGCGAGGAAGGCCAGGAGATGGTGAGAAAGGCCATCAACAAGGCCGGTTATGAGTCCATGGAGGGATTTCTAAAAGATTCCAGTTTCCCGCAAGATGCGGATGAGATGGAGCTTGCGTCTTTTATTGTAACAGGGATCAACACCGTCCTGTATGCTTCTCTTGAAAAGCCCTGGATTATATCCGATGATCGCTGCGAGTTTGATATCCTCTGGTGCCCGCATCAGGACCGTTACACGGCCTTTGACTGCAGGGTGCAGCGATATTTTGTCGAGGGCATGTTTCAGGCGCTTGATGACCAGGGGATGGGGAGGATCACGGCCTGGGTGGAAAAGTTGATCCCCCACGGGGCCGAGTGCTGTCACTTTGTGGTCGAGAAGCGGAAAGACCATGGAGAAAAAAACCCCTGGCATAGTTATTCGGATGAACTGGGGAAGCGGGCCTTTAGGAAACTTAAAGATGAAAAAGACGACTGATCCAACTTCTGAAAATCACCTCTCTCATAAGAATTTTTGATCGTTATTTCAGACTTTAGAACATCAGGGGGTCGGACCATGGGGAACTGGTTTAAGACAACGCTTTTGCTGGGGGCCATGACGGTCCTTATCGTGTGGATAGGAAACCTCTTTGGGGGACGGCAGGGCATGGTACTGGCCTTTATTTTGGCCATGGGCATGAACTTTTTCAGCTACTGGTATTCCGACAAGATCGTGCTCAAGATGTATCGCGCCAGGGAGGTGAGCCCCCAGGACTTTCCCAAATTATACGAGGCCGTAAGACAGCTTTCTCAAAACGCAGGCCTCCCTATGCCCCGGGTTTATATCATCCCGGAGGAATCCCCCAATGCCTTTGCCACGGGCAGAAACCCGGAGCACGCGGTCGTTGCCGTTACCGAAGGCCTGCTCAAGTCCATGAACGATGAAGAGGCCACCGGGGTCCTTGCCCATGAAATGGCCCACGTCGGGAACAGGGATATCCTCATCGGGTCCATTGCAGCCACAATGGCCGGGGCCATTATGATCCTGGCCACCATGGCCCGCTGGACCGCGTTTTTTGGTGGGGGGACTCAGGATGATGAAGGGGGAGGGGGGCTCGGAGCAGTCGGTTTGATCGCCATGTCTATTCTGGCGCCCATAGCCGCCATGCTGATTCAGATGGCCATCTCCCGGTCAAGGGAGTATCAGGCGGACGCAACGGGGGCGCGCCTGGCCGGAAACCCGGAGGGTCTGGCAAATGCCCTGGAAAAGCTTGGGGCAGCATCCCGCAGGCTGCCATTAAAGGCCAACCCCTCCACTGCCCACATGTTTATCGTAAACCCGCTTTCCGCCGGAAATATGATGAGCCTTTTTTCCACCCATCCTCCCCTCCAGGAGAGGATCGCCCGGCTTCGGGGAACAAGACCAGACCTTCCTGTTGAACGGGAAGAAGAAGACAGGGGAAGAAAGGAAGCTGAGGCATTCTGGAACCATCTATCGAAGTAGAGTTTTCGCCACAGGGCGATAATCATTCCAGGACAAGGCCCTTGAACACTTTCTTGCCCCCGAGCCCTATCCTCATCTTCATATCCATTACGTAATCAGGTCTTTTCTCATCCTTCCACCGGGGGTACCCGCCCTGCCATACATACCTGATCAATTCCTGAAACGCGCCCCAGGTGAACCTATATGGCCCGATGGCCACTTCGCGAACGACTTCCTCAATCCCAAAAGGGATCTCCATACGCCTTGCGTATTCTTCTATTATGTCCTCCACAATGGCCTGGTTCTTGATACCATCGGGCCTTTGCTTGAAGTCTTGAGGTTTGCCGGGGAAGGGAAATCTGCAATAGAGTTCGCCGATAAACCCGGTGTGTCGGATCCCGTGTATGGCCCCCATCAGATCTCCCATATCCTCAGGATCCTTGATCTGATAGACCTCCCAGGACATCTTGAATGATCCGTCCCCTTCCTGGTCCGAGACCTTGGAGACATATTCACAAAACGCTGTGGCAAAGAAGAAGTATTGCTCCAGGAGCAGCATGTCCGAGTCGATGTTGAAAAATCCAAATGCAACGGTCCCATGGCTCAAAGAATCAAAGGCTAGGGGCATGATTTATCTCCCATTTGACATAAATTTTCCCATGGTCTATGTTGGCCTCGATGTTGAGAAAGGTCTGCTATTGCAGCACGAAACCATAATTTTTGGTCATTGGTCACTGATTACTCGTTTCTGGTTTCAAGAATTAGTATTCACTATTCAATCGCTAATGCCGGTCACTGATTTGGTTGCGGCCGAAGGCCTGCATTGAGATTCAGCTTCTTGAAGGGGCTGCCGGTTTGCATCCCTTGTGTATATTGGGGCTCGTCTGATAGTATATTTCATGGACTTGGATGAATTCTAACGTGACATCGGGGTTGACGCACTTCAAGAAATGATTAGGTTTACAGCTTGCGGTGGTTAGACGGCTGTAACGTCAATGTTGAATATTTTTTTGAAAAAGTCAGTTTTGTCAAGGAGCAAAAGTATGGAGAAAGAGGGTAGTAAAGAGAAGAAGTTCACAGGGGCATCCAAGTATGTCCTGGATGAGGAATTGGCTGAAATCGTTAATATATCCATGGCACTTGAAATGCCCCTGCTCCTGAAAGGAGAACCGGGAACCGGCAAGACCATGCTGGCCCATGCCATTGCCGAAACACTTAATATGAATCTGATTGTCCTGAATGTCAAATCGAGCATGAAGCTTGTGGATGCACTCTACCAGTATGACACACTAACCAGGCTGAATGACAGCCGTTTTGGTGATTCCAGCCGGGATGTGAGCAACATTGAAGAGTATATCAAAATGAGTAAGATAGGCCAGGCCTTTGTGGCTGAGCAAAGGGAGGTCCTTTTGATCGATGAGATTGACAAGGCGGACAGCGATTTTCAGGATGATATGCTTGACGTGCTGGACCAGATGGAATTCGATATCATCGAGATCGACAGGACGGTCAAGGCCAAGAATCGGCCGGTTATGGTTATCACCTCCAATGCCAAAAAGGACCTTTCCGATCCATTTTTGGGACGCTGTAACTTTCATCACATCGCCTTCCCTGAACCCGATATGATGCGGACAATTATCCAGGTTCATTTCCCTGACATCAGTAGAGATCTGCTGGATCACACGATCAAGGCCTTTTATCGAATGCGGGATTTCAGGAGCGTTGAAAAAAAGCCTGCCACGAGGGAATTGATCAACTGGATTCGGGCATTGAAGGCAGATCCCGATTTTAGGGTAAAGGACCTGATCAAGGGGGATATCCCCTATCTGGGTGTCTTGTTCAAGAAGAGCCCGGATTATGCCATTGCACAAAACTCGGTTTCACGGATGAGGCTCTGATTGAGGACGGGTTAAGCTATGTTTACAAGGTTTTTCTACCTATTAAGAGAAGTAGGGATCCCCGTATCCCCCACCTCGTTTCTTAGGCTTCAAAAGGCCCTGAGTATGGGCCTCATCACCTCAATGGATGGGTTCTACACTGCCGCCCGCTCCATCCTGGTAAAGAGTGAGAGATATTTCGATCTCTACGACCAGGTCTTTGCGCATCACTTTCAGGGAGCTGAACTCAAGGACCCGGACGAGTTCGAGCTGACGGAAGTGGCACAGGCCATGCTGGAACAATGGCTGAAGGACCAGGAAGGGATGGCCGAGGCCCTGGGTGTTGACGAGGAGGAACTCAAGAAACTGAGCCCGGAAGAATTACTCCAATACTTTCTGGACCGCCTGAAGGAGCAGACAGAGGAACATCACGGGGGCAGCAAATGGATCGGCACCAAGGGAACATCCCCTGTGGGGCATTCCGGCTACCATCCGGGTGGGATGAGGGTAGGCGGGGTTTCCAGAAACAAGTCGGCCATAAAAGTGGCCATGGACAGGCGGTATAAGGACTACTCCCAGGAAGGGCCGCTCACCCAGGCCCAGATAGGAGAGGCCCTCAAGAGATTGAGAAATTTGGTGCCCTCCGGCCCCAAGGATGTGATCAATATTGATGAGACCATCTACCAGACCATGAAAAATGCCGGAGAGATAGAGATCATATTTGATAGGAACCTGAAAGACCGGTTAAAGGTTATCCTGGCCATAGACAACGGTGGGTGGTCCATGGATCCTTACATAGAGGTGGTCCAAACCGTTTTTAACTATGCCCGGGCGCAGTTTAAGGAGTTAAAGACATTTTTCTTCCACAACACGATTTATGACCATCTCTGGGAAGACCCTGCCAGGTTTAGAAAACCGCACAAGGTTGATGAACTGGCCCGGCGCGATCCTGATACCCGTTTCATCATCGTGGGCGATGCCAGCATGGCGCCCTATGAATTAATGGCCACCGACGGGTCCATCCATATCGAAGAGCGGACCATGAAGCCCAGCTATGAGAGACTCCATTTTATTGCCAATACCTTCCCCAACTCCGCCTGGCTAAACCCCAAGATGGCCGGGGAGTGGCCCTACACCCGAACCATCAACGCCATCCGTGAGGTCTTCCCCATGTTTGAACTGACCATTGATGGACTGGAGAAGGCGGTGACCCACCTGATGCACAAGAACTAATCAATCTAACGCAGGCCCTTAGGGCTTACGCAAAAATAACTTTACA
>JABMQV010000825.1 GCA_013203065.1 Desulfobacteraceae bacterium
CAAGATCCCATACAATGGAAGCCGTTTTGGGGGGTACTTCAAAATAGAGTGCAAAGGGATCGGCCTTATCCACCCTGTAGCCGTTGTATCTGGAGTGAACCTTATACTTGTAATTGGCGCCCTTGGTAACGCCGGGGACAAAGCCTTCCCAGATCCCGGAGACACCTCTGGCCCTGAGAGGATGAGTTTTTTTGTCCCACCCATTGAAATCCCCCATGACAAAGACCTGCTCTGCATCTGGCGCCCACACCGCAAAATAGGCGCCTTCTTTGCCTTCATGGCTGATAACATGGGCCCCCAGCTTTTCATAGAGGCGAAAATGACTGCCCTCGTTAAAGAGGAACAGATCGTCGTCTGTAAGCAAAACATCTTGGTATGGCACGCTGTGACTCCGACTCATTGTCTCATAGCCTTCACGAAAACGTATTGGGGACAATCTGACATACGATATTCTTTACTGTCTGAAGGATGCCACATCTACTGTATCCATCAACCAGTTTCGAGTCTCCAGTATCAAGTATCAACATTCATCGCTGAACCACTGAGCGATACAATTCCATATATCTCCGTGCAGAGCGATCCCAGGAGAAATCCGCCTTCATGCCGTTTTTAATGATCCGTTTCCAGATCCTTGAATCCTTGAAAAGATCAATCGCTCGCCTGAGGGTGTCCAGGAGTGCCTTGGGCTCATAGGGGCCGAACTTGAACCCGTTCCCTTCGCCTGTTTGCGGGTCAAATGGTGTCACCGTATCGTCCAGCCCCCCGGTTGCCCGCACCAAGGGAACTGCTCCATATTTTAGGGCATACATCTGTGTAAGTCCACAGGGCTCGTATCGGGAAGGAATTAAGAAGATGTCTGTTCCTGCCATAATACGATGGGCAAGGGGTTCGTCAAAGCCGATCTTGAGCCCTAGCCGGCCCGGATGACGCTCTGAGGCCCGCTGGAGCGCCTTCTGAATTTTCTCATCTCCCGTGCCCAGGACCACCATTCCCGCATCCAGGGCCAACACCTTATTCAGGACTCTTAATAAGAGGTCAAGCCCCTTCTGAGCATCCAGACGGGAGATCATGCCCAGTAGAGGACGCTCTTGCAAAGAGGGATCAAGGGCCATCTCCTTGATCAACGATGCCTTACAGGTCCTTTTTCCCTCGATTTTTCCTGGAGAATAGCTGGCCGGAATCTCGGGATCTCGCGCGGGGTTCCACAGACCATAGTCCACGCCATTGAGTATCCCGTGGAGAAATGCCTTCCGATGTGTGAGTATGCCCTCCATGCCCATTCCATATTCGGGGGTCTGGATCTCCTGAGCGTATCTGGGGCTCACCGTGGTGATCGCGTCGGAATAGACGATACCTGCCTTGAGGAGGCTAACGTTCCCCCAGTATTCCAAACCATCGGGGTGAAAATAATCCGTTCGTGAAAGACCGATGATCGGGAGCCTTTCCGCCGGAAAGACCCCCTGGTATCCGATGTTGTGGATTGTAAAGATCGATGCCGTGCCCTCAAAAGCTGCGCTGGTCCTGTACGGCCCCTTAAGAAGCGCAGGCACCAGCCCGGTCTGCCAGTCATGGCAATGGATTACGTCGGGTTTGAAGGGAAGCGCCTCTGCAATGGAAAGGGCCGCATGGGGAAAAAAGGCAAAACGTTCCAGGTTGTCATAATAGTCCCCTCTGCTGTCTCCGTAAAGGTTGGGCCTATCGTAGAGGTCCTCCCGGTCAATTAGATAAACAAGAACCCCGTTTGCAGTCTTGGCTTCCATCACCTGGATCGAAAGCCACCTGTTCCCCAGGGGCACGTCCAGGTTCGTTTGCCGTGACCGTGACTTGAAATTTCCCTCCCGCACCGACCGATAAAAGGGAAGCACGAGCCGCACATCCGCGCCCAGCCTTTTTAGGGCGGGGGGAAGGGAACCGGCCACATCGGCCAGCCCCCCTGTCTTGGCAAAGGGGACTGCCTCAGAGGAAAGAAATAGGACCTTTAGTCTCTCAACCATTGTTTTTTGCTCCTTTTCTTGAATTCATGAGGTTTAACGCCCTTTCTAACCAAGGTTTGCTGCGGTATTATAATCCATTGGTTCTTTCTATTTTTTCTGTTTCCCCCAATCTCTCGTTTGTAAATCTGTTTAAATAGGATTATATATAAAATATTGGGGCACTAGCAAATGGTATTTAAGGCACC
>JABMQV010000826.1 GCA_013203065.1 Desulfobacteraceae bacterium
ACTCTGAGAAAAACGGCTTTGAGGTGGTCCACTTTGAACTGTTTCCCGTCAGGCTCCAGGATTACAACACCATGCTGGAGAAGGCCAAGGCCAAGAACCCGGATTTACTCCTGGTGGGTTCTCACCTGGGAGTCAGCCTCAGGGTAATGAAGGCCATGAAAGAAATCGATTTCAACCCCAAGGGGGTGGCCTTTTCCTATGGTCCAACCGTCCCAGCCTTTGTCAAGGGGCTCAAAAAGGACGCAGACTATGTCTTTGCGGCCTCGGAATGGACCCCAAACCTGCCCTATAAAGGCCCGATTTTTGGTACGGCAGCTGACTTTAATAGTGCTTACAAGAAGCGCTTTGGAAAATATCCTGATTTCGTTGAGGCCGCCACGGCGGGTGGCGCGGTCATCCTCCAGACAGCGGTTGAGGAACTGGGGCTCAAACCGGGCCTTACCAAGGCTGACCGTGAAAAGCTGATGAAAAAACTCCATGAGCTTGACATGATGACCTTCTACGGCCAGATCCATTTCGGCGCTGACGGTGCCAATGTGGCCCATCCGCCGGTGGCCGTCCAGGTCCAGGATGGAAAACTAGTCAATGTCTTTCCTTCCAAGGCCGCCGAAGCAAAACCCCGCTACCCCATGCCTCCCTGGAAATCGCGTTAACGATCATCCGGAGGGGGCCCGGGCCTTGCCCCGTCCCCCTCCACACCTCAGAGTAGAGAATGCTCTTTATCCAGGCCCTGACCAACGGCATCTTGCTGGGAGGGCTCTATGCCCTCTATTCAGCCGGCTTTTCTTTGATTTTTGGCGTGATGGGAGTCGTCAACATCGCCCATGGCGAGATGATCATGCTGGGGGCCTTTACAACCTACTGGCTGTTTGAGGTCCTCAAACTGGATCCCTTCACAACCCTGCCTTTCTCTCTCCTCGGCCTCTTTGTCCTGGGCTACCTCTTACAGCGATTTGTCATCAACCGGGTCGTCGATGCCCCGCCGATCATGAGTTACATCATGACCTTTGGCATACACCTGGTCCTGGCCAACGTGGCCCTGCTTGCCTGGACCGCGGATCCACGGACCATCACCACCAGTTACTCCGGGGCCAATTTCAAGCTGATGGGCATAACCATCCCCTACATAAAGCTGATCACCTTTCTCATTTCCCTTGCCGTTGTAGGGGGACTTTACTGGCTGCTTCATCATTCACGCACAGGCCGTGCCATCCAGGCAACTGCCCAGGACCGTCGAATGGCAAGGCTCATGGGGATCAATGTCCGCCAGATCTATGCCGTCACCTTTGGCCTGGGCGCCGGGATTACCGGTATGGCAGGGTCTCTGGTGGCCTCTTTCCGTCATGTTGAGCCGGCCATGGGCCTCCCTTATACCATCACGGCCTTCTGTGTGGTGGTCCTTGGCGGTATGGGGTACATTCCCGGGGCCCTCATCGGAGGTCTGATCCTCGGGGTGATAGGCTCGATCTCAACCATGGTTTTTACCTCTGGCTGGTCAACGGCAATAACTTTTTTCCTGTTGTTCCTGATGCTGCTTTTCAGGCCGGCGGGCATCACCGGTAGGGGGATCGTGGAATGAGCCGCGGACTTGTCACAGGCCTGGTCCTTGCGGCGGTACTGGCGGTGCTGCCATTTGTCTGGCCGGGGTACCACTTGAGTCTGCTGACAATAATCTTTTACTGGATCGGGCTGGCAGCCTGTTGGAATCTGATGTGCGGCTATACCGGTTATATCGACTTTGGATCGGCAGCCTATACCGGGGTTGGAGCATATGTCGCGGGAATATTGATGATACGGTTGCATTTGCCCCTGGCAGTCAGCATCCTGGCCGCCGGAGTAGGGGCAGTGCTGGTGGCGCTGGCCGTGGGCTGGCCCACGCTTCGGCTTCGCGGGGCCTATTTTGCCATTGCAACATTTGCTCTGGCCGAGGCCCTCAAACAGGTGGCCGAAGAATGGGCCTCGCTGACCGAAGGCGGCATTGGCATGACCTTTAGTATCAGGCTGGACGAAATGACTTACTACTGGGTGTACCTGGGGCTTTCAGGCCTCGTTGTGGGGCTGACCTGGTGGATCGAACACCACAAACACGGGTATGGATTAAAGGCGATACATGAGGACGAGGAGGCCGCAGCCCAGGTAGGAGTGGGTACCCATGTGCTCAAACTCAAAACCTATGCCCTGACGGCCTTCTTTATTGGTATCTTGGGTTCTTTGGAGGCCAACCGCCTCGGCTATTTCAAACCGGATGATGTATTCGATGTCCACATCACCATAAAGATGGTTATCATGTCGCTGCTGGGGGGCATGGGTACGGTCATAGGACCGGTATTCGGGGCCTCGTTTCTCCAGATTATTGAGGATATCCTGGGCGCCGAATTTATCAACTACTATCTGGTTATTGTGGGGGTGATCATTGTTGTGGTCATCATGTTTATGCCAAATGGTGTGGCAAGGACAATCCTATTGCGGACCAAGAGGACGGCCGGGGGCGGAAAATGAGTCTGCTGACGGCTGATTCCGTATCCAAGAACTTCGGCGCGCTGACCGCTCTGAAAGGGGTTGGCCTTTCACTTGAGCCGGGCCAGGTTCTGGGGGTAATCGGGCCTAACGGCTCGGGAAAGACCACCCTGTTTAATGTGATTACCGGTGTATACAAGGCAGACGGAGGAAAAGTCACCTTCGAAGGCCGTCGCATCACTGGTATGGCGACCCACGAAATCTGCCGTTTAGGACTGGTAAAGACATCCCAGATCGCGAAACCATTTGCTCGGATGACGGTCTTGGAGAACGTCTTTGTGGGCGGGCTCTATGGTCGAGGGTTAAGCCTCACCAGGGCCAGGGAAGAGGCCTATGAAATACTTGAAATGGTAGGTCTGGCAGATGTGGCCCATCAGCCTTCCGGATCCATAAATGTGGCCATGCGCCGCCGGTTGGAACTGGCCCGGGCCCTGGCATGCGGACCAAAAGTAATCCTCCTTGACGAAAATATGGCCGGGCTGACACCCGCCGAAATAGATGGGGCCCTGGAGCTTTTGCGCGGCATCAACAAGAATGGGGTTTCCCTGGTGGTGGTGGAACATGTTATGCAAGTTGTAATGGGGATCAGCGAGTATGTGGTCGTACTTGATTACGGTGAAAAGATCGCCGAAGGGACCCCTGATGAGGTGGTGAATAATCGTCATGTGATCGAGGCCTACCTGGGAGAGGAATATGCCTGATCCACTGCTGAAAATTGAGCATCTGGACGCGTTCTATGGGGATGTGCAGGTGCTTTGGGACATAAGCCTGAAAATCTACCCGGGTGAGGTTGTGGCGGTCATCGGTCCCAACGGGGCAGGAAAATCGACCCTGATGTGTGCCCTTATGGGGTTGGTGAGCGTAAGGGGAAGAGGCGGCCCGGTTGTGACATATGATGGTCAGGTCCTGGATGGGGTAAGCCCCGAGGAAGTGGTCAAGAAAGGCATTACGCTGGTCCCGGAAGGTGCCTCCGTATTCCCTGACATGAGCTGTATGGACAATCTTAGATTGGGGGCCTACTCACTCAAGGACAGGGATCGCGAAACCGCGCTCCTTGAGGAGGTACTGACGCTCTTTCCCAAGCTTCGAGAGCGTTCCCGCCAGACAGCCAAGACCCTCTCAGGCGGTGAGCGACAGATGCTGGCCATTGCCCGGGCCCTGATGAGCCAGCCCAGGTTTCTGCTCCTGGACGAGCCTTCCCTGGGGCTCCATCCGCTGATGGTATCCCTTATTTTTGAGAACATCGAAAAAATCAATGAACGCGGCGTGACTGTACTGCTGGTGGAACAAAAGGTCACCTTTGCACTCAAGATGAGCGACCGGGCCTATGTCCTGGAAAACGGTCACGTGGTATTGGATGGCCCGGGGGAAAGCCTTTTAGGCGACGAACATGTACGCAAGGCCTATCTTTCGGTCTCATGAACAACAAAATTAAATGGAGGTAATTATGTCGTTGCTACCTGAAGTCAAGAAACACTACGGAAAATTGAAGTTCTTTATTGGCGGGGAATGGGTTGATCCTCAATCTCCTGCTGTCCAGGAAGATAGGAACCCAGCCACTGACGAGGTAATTGCCGAGTTTGCAGAGGCCACCAAGGAGGAAGCCCGTGCGGCTGTCGAGGCCGCCCACAGGGGCTTTCAGGAATGGAGAGAAGTGGCCATGCGGGAGCGGGCACGGATGCTTTTTGATATGCGGGCCAAATTTGAGGAACGCCTTGATGAGCTGACCCGAATCTTGACCCAGGACCACGGAAGGACCATAGGAGAGGCAAATGGTTCCCTGAGGCGGGTCATCGAAAACATCGAATCCGCATGCTCCGCCATATATGGCCTGGCAAAACAGAACGAACATATGGATCAGCTTGCGAGCGGGATTGACCAGTATCTCATCTGGGAACCCTTGGGTGCCTTCCTGATTGTGACTCCCGGAAACATTCCCATGCATGCCTGGTCATCATTTGTACCTTATGCCCTTGCTTCCGGATGTACGGTTGTGGTGAGCCCAAGCAGGCAGGACCCCGTGGCTGCCGAGGCCATTTGCAGGGTGGCCCAGGAGGTGGGGTTCCCCCCAGGGGCGATAAATCTGGTACATGGTGGGCGGAATATCAATAAGGAGATACTGGCACAACCGGAGATAAAGGGGGTTGGCTTTATCGGGTCCAACAGGGGAGGCCATGATCTTTTCGAACAGTGCGGCAAACTGGGGAAGACCTCCTCTGTCAATGGAAATGGCAAAAATTACCTGGTGGTTATGCCGGATGCCGACCTGGACAGCGGGATCGAGTGGATGCTGAGGGCGGCCTTTGGCATGTGCGGCCAGCGGTGTCTGGGCATGGACAATGTGGTGATCATCGGCGACATATACGACGAGGTGAAGAGCCGGCTCACAGAGGCGGCCGCCGCTATGAAGCTCGGGTACGGGCTTGATGAAGATGCTGAAAACGGCCCCATGACCACCCAAGCGGGCAAGGAGAGGGTGATACAGTGGATCGAAGGGGCCCTTTCAGAGGGTGCAAAAATGGTGCTTGATGGAAGGACACCAAAAGTAGAGGGTTATCCCAATGGCTATTTTCTGGGCCCGACCATCCTTGAAGATGTGGATGTTGACATGGCCATGGCCAAAGAAGAGGCCTTTGGCCCGGCCGTTGGGTTGATCAGGGGCACGAGTCTTGACGAGGCCATAGAGTGGATCAATACCAAGACAAATCTGGGGCACTCGGCATGTATCATGACCGGAAGCGGCAAGAGCGCCCGCAAGTTTACAAAAGAGGTCAATGTGGGCAACGTGGGGGTGAACGTGGGCGTGGCCCAGCCTTTTGCCTTCTTTCCCCTGGGATCCAGGAGGGAATCTTTTGTGGGGACAGCCAAGTCGCGGATGGCATCCATGAGGATGTTTATGGATGAGAAGACGGTTACCCAGCGATGGGTTTAGCCGCTCTCCTGAGAGGCCATCTGATCGATGATCGGTTCATCTTTGGGGAGCTGTTCTTGAGGAAGTGGACGTGGAAAAGATAAAGGGTTCCTAAAATCCAGAGGTTCCAATTGGGTTTCAAATGGATTAATAAAAACATCCCGAAGATCGGTGTCAGAGACCTGGCCAGGGGATGCAAACCCTTCAGCGACGATATCCGCCTTCCCGGTGATGCCCTGGTCCTCAAGATCCTTAGGAGTCGCAGGTCCCACGGAAGACTTCTGGGGTTGGAGGTGGCTGAGGCCCTGCAGATTCCGGGCGTGATCGGGGTTCTGACGGGGAAGGACGTCCCCGGGAGAAACCTGCATGGTCTTATAAACAAAGATCAACCCCTGCTGGCTGAAGACAAGGTGCGGTTTGTTGGCGAGCCCGTTGCCCTG
>JABMQV010000827.1 GCA_013203065.1 Desulfobacteraceae bacterium
CGTCACGGTTTTGGTCAGACCGAGAAGGCCGGCCTTACTGGCCGCATAACCCACCTGGTGATGAAGCCCCCCGGTCGCCCCGATTGAGGAGATGTTGATAATCCGTCCCCACCTCCTTTCAATCATAGGGCCGATAACTTCCTTGATCATATTGAAGGCACCTGAAAGATTTACTGAGATTTCCCTCTCCCAGGCCTCATGGGTCATCTTGGTCAAGGAAGAGATATTTTTTACAATGCCCGCATTGTTGACCAGTACATTGATGTCTCCCAACTCAGATACAATCCCCTGAACCGCATCGCGCACCTGCCCGGGGTCAGATATATCGGCTATCCCCGCTACGGAGGATCTGCTGCTCTTTTTGATCTCCCGGGCCGTTGCCTCAACTTCAGGCAAGACATCCACCACACCCACGGCCGCCCCTTCCTGTGCCACGATAAACGCGGTAGCCCTGCCGATACCGCGGGCCGCCCCTGTTATCAAAACCACTTTACCCGCTAACAGCATCTCTCACTCCTCAAGTCGTTAAACTTCTGAATCCGTGAACGGTCATGATCAGGGAACTCCGTGGGGTTTCAGGGAGGCAGGCCCCTGGCTGTAATCACCAAAGGGACCGTCCCGGTCAGCTATGGCCGCCCCAACCCCTTTTTCTTTAGCGGTCTTGACAAAATTCAGACCCTCCGGAGTGTTCCGCATGTACCCATCCAGAATGGTGCCCAGGGTTTGGGTACTTTGAAGTCCCATGTTCTCGTATGCCTGGTTCACCACGAGTTTCATTGCCGCGAGCTGGGTAGTGGGGCATCGGGCCATCTTCCTGGCCCAGTACTGGACCTCTTCTTCAAGTTTTTCAACGGGGACCGCCTTGTTGATAAGCCCTATTCTCTCGGCCTCTTTGCCATCGATTGAATCCCCGGTAAGTGCAAGCAGCTTTGTCCTGGTGAGCCCCAATCGGTAGAACCAGAGACCCGTCAGGTAACACCCCCAAACCCTGGAATAGGGTGTGCCAAATCTGGCATCGTCCGAGGCAATGATCACATCAGACAAAAGGGCCATATCAGAGCCTCCCCCAACACACCATCCATGGACCCGGGCGACCACGGGCTTGGGACTGCGCCAGATGCTCATAAACTTGGGCACGGGGGCCTTAAAGGGGTTGGTCACCATCATCATGTCTCTTCCCGGGTCCCAGGTTTGGCTCCCGGCCTGCCCTCCCCAATCTTCGAAGTGTTCCAGATCTTCCGAGAAGTCAAACCCTGCACAGAAGGCCTTTCCGGCGCCCTTCAGGATGATAACCCGCACATCTTCATCAAAGTTGGCCATTTCCAGGGCCTTTTCTATCTCCTCCGGCATGGGGGGCTTGATGGTGTTGAACTTCTCAGGGCGGTTTAAAGTTAGGGTTGCGATCCTCTCCTCTTTTTCATAAAGAATGGTCTCGAAATCCATTTCATCTCTCCCCAATGGCAATGGCATCCACAATCATTGTTTCTGCCAGTTTGAGTGTTGATTTTAAGTGCTTATTCGCCTGTTTACGTCGCGATTTGATGTCCTCCAGTTGGACAATTCCCACAAAAAGGCCCCAAATAACGTCCACCAACTCATAAACTTTTACTTTTTTGATCAGGCCCTGCCTGATCGCCGTTTCCATGATTCGCCTTCCCACCTGGAAATTGCAACCGCCCCTCTCGTTTAGGGCTGAACGGGTTTTTTCTTTCAGTTCCCAAACCAAGCCACTCTGTTGAAAAAGCTGAACAATTCTGAAGACGTCCGGAGATGTTTTGTAACTGTGGTAAGATGCCCCGATGAAATCCCTAATGAGGTGTGCCCCCGACCCGTATTTTCCATCAACCAGTTTTTTTTCAACCTTCCCCATCTGTATTCCAATGTCTTCAACCACCGGGAGCATCAAGGAAAAATAGAGGTCGTCCTTTGTCTTGAAATATTGATAAATGGTCGGCTTGCTGATTTCTGCTTCCAGAGCAATCTCATCCATTGTCGCCTTGAGATAACCTCTAGAGAAGAAAACTTTTTTTGCAGCTTCCAAAATACTTTCAATCCTCAAGCCTTTTTCCCGCTTTTTTCTTTCCTGAATTATTCTTTTATGATTACTGCCTGCATACATCTTTTTATCTATTTTAAATGAATGTCCTTTAATTGGTCCAAAGGTCTCATGGCTTCTGAGCAGGAACAGAACTATATATCGTACTATCGGTAAATTATCTACTGCCAGTTAAATTCTTTGTCAAGGGAAAACTTCTCTTTTATCATTAAGGATGATGGGTTCTCAAAAATTTACAAAGTTCAAAATTTCGACCAATGTTGTCGTAATTTCGTAATAAGTTCGGGGGAGATAACCAGGAAGTTCTGGAGTGGTGGTTGAGTTTATTGAAAACTTACAAAAAAAACTCGACAGAATGGCAGACTCTACGTATAGTTCCAAATTCAACCAAGCTTAGAACCTAAAAAA
>JABMQV010000113.1 GCA_013203065.1 Desulfobacteraceae bacterium
AATCCCGTTATCTCGCAAGACCTGGCACTGCTGATCGTAGCCCTGGGGATCGTCTTGTGTACCGCAGACGGTGGCAATGCATAATATACCTCGCCCTTCGGTATATGCAAGTCCCTTGGCCTCTTGCCAAGCGGCCGCCAGGACAGAAGCCGGGTCCGGATGTGCCCCCCAGCCCAGTATTACATCGCACAGGACCACCGCTGCTTCAGGTTGCCGTGCAATGTCCAGGAGCGGGCGACGTCGAAATTCCGGCTCGATCATGGGATGGGGTCGTCCGCTGGTGAACTCCTCGGCCCCGAGATCCAGAACCACATGGCCTGGGCCGCCGGACTTATTGAGTGTTTTATCGAGGTTTGAAACCACCTCTCCCAGTGATCGTCTCAGGAGCCACAGGGCCTCATATGCCAGAGTGCCACCGCAATACAACCCATGGATGGTTCGCTGATCCTGGTTCATTGCGGCACGGGCCTTTTCCATAGAGGGGTCCAGATTTAACGGATCTTCCCCGGAATCAGATGGTATGGGCTCACCACGGACCAGGGAACCGGCAACCAGGGCGGCGTGCTCAAGGGTGGCCACACGGTACAGGTTATCTCCAAAGAGAGGATGAAATTCTTTCCCCAACAGGGCGAGCACGCAAGGTTTTCCCACCTGAGATGCCTCCTGGGTCAGGCGATCCGCCACTTGCGCATCCGGGGCTTTCGAGATAAGAACGATAACCTTTGTGTCCTTGTCACCGGCAAGTGTCCGGAGGGCTGCTCGCATGCTGTGCCCGTTGATACGGCTATGTAAATCGCGCCCTCCTACGCCAATTCCGTGGGATATCCCCAACCCTTGTTGTGCCAACAGACAGGCCACCTGCTGAAGGCCGGTTCCGGATGCAGAAACCAACCCCACCGGCCCCGGAACCACCTGATTGGCAAATCCCAAAGGAGCCCCATTGAGTATCGCCGTACCGCATTCGGGTCCCATCAACAGCAAGCCCTGCTTTCCGGCGAGCTGCTTCAGTTCCTCCTCTGCCTCCAGTTCCACGTGATCGCTAAAAAGGAAGACGTGCAGACCCTTTTGTAAGGCCTTTCGAGCCTCGCGGCGGGCGTATTGGCCAGGGACCGATATACAGGCAAGATTGGCATCCGGCATACGTTCCAGTGCACTCTCAAGGGTGCGGGGCGCCATCTCACTGCCATCTCCTGCCGTGACCTCAAGATGTAATAAACGCCTTTCAGCCGCTCGCACAATACGTTCGGTCGTTTCAATATCACCGGCCCGCACGCAGATCAGCAGATCGTTTGCGTCTGCCGGCCCGCCTTTTGAAGTGAGTAATCCAGCCTCCTGCAGCAAGGTCTTATTCTGTGACGTTCCCATCATCACGGCTGCCTCATGCACATCGGACATACGATTCAAGGCAGCAGATAGTTGCATCAACACCACCGAATCCCGATACGTGCTCGTGAGAACGAGGCATTGAATATGATCTGCCATCTGTTTAACCTGAAGGAAAACTCATGTGTTTATTTTTGCTCAAGAATCGGCAGCCAACAACCATACCTACCATGGCATCGATCCCCGAACTGTGACCTGAACCCGCCAAACAAGCAGCATGCGAACACCATGCATGCTGGTCCTGGACAAACAGGGCCTCCACCAAAAGAACCACTGATTCTGCAAAATTCCCTTCCAGGGCACAGCGTATAAACTCCGCACTCAGATCCGAGGTTTCATTCATCACCGTCTTCAGCAACAGCTGATGAGCAGGGGGCGGCAACAAGCCCTTTCGTCTTCCAGATATATGCAGGGCCGCCAGCAAACCCGCAAGAAAATCATCCCCGGAGGGGGTGAGCCCTTCTCCAAGGCCCAAAACACTGCCCGCCATCTGAAGCAAAACGTCTGTTGAGGCCTGACGCCCCGCCAGTAATGGCTTCAGGCGAGCCAATATCTTGCGACCTGATGGCGAAAGGTTGCTGTCTTTTCCTCGCAAGGCTGGTAGCAGCGAAGCCAGACCTCGCCCGGAGGCGTGCTGCATCAACCATGCCTCCAGTTGGTCAGCGTTCCTGAAAAGTTCCGAATCAGTCAGGGAGGTCAGGGGCCGGACATGGCCATCCCACTCCATGGCCTGGGTGAATCTCAGCTTCAATGCCCCCGAAGGCCCAACCACGCCTTCAATGTGACGCACCACCATGGCCCCGGTTGCCAGGGCCGGTACGAGGTCCTCCAGTTTCCCGGCACATGACAAGGCCAACGGTGCTCTTAACCGACCCCCACCCTGCAGCGTCATGAGACGGCTGGCCGGCGTTCGGATATTTATGATACGGTCATAGCTCGAATGGACCCATCCCACCACTATCCGTTGGCGATCCAGCAAACTGGCGGCGGCACGGCTCAAGCGGAGAACCTGAACGTCGGATCTCAATGACAATTCCTCACCTGACTCCCCAGCTGTCTCTGACAGGATGACGTGCAGGTTTCTTATGTTATTTGTAACACCTTAGCCTATCGAATCCAGGGAAATGGGGGTTCCGTTTCTCTATTTAAGTGGCAGTTTTGAAAAAAGCTAAATTTACACTCTTATCTTTATCCTGCGAATCAACATTGATCAATTATATTTTTGCTTTTTCGATAAATTCTGTGTTTAGATTGGTGGGAGAAAAACAGCTGAAGCTCGCAGGGAGGATTCGAATTGCCAGGCAAGTATCAAGTGGGAATAGATATCGGCGGGACCTTCACCGATGTGGTAATCCTGGATCCAGACTCAGGCCGCTTAATTGTGGGCAAGCGGTTGACTTCCAGTGACAACCCTGCTCAGGCAGTGATCGACGTCATTGGTGAGATGCTGGAGCGTGAGGAGATTGCGGCAGGGGAGGTGAATAAGGCCATCCACGGCACAACCCTTGTAGCCAATTTGATTATCGAGCGAAAAGGGGCCACAGTCGGCCTTTTGACCACGCGCGGCTTCCGCGATGCCTTGGAGATAGGCCGCGAGACGCGCTATGACATTTACGATATATTTCTTGAGCTGCCAAAGCCGCTTGTGTCCCGACGGAACCGTATTGAGGTTACCGAACGAATGGATAACCGCGGCCAGCCCCTTACCCCGCTTACTCAGGAGGAAGCCGAACGAGCGGTGGACGAGCTGTTGTCCCTCGGCGTTGATTCCGTGGCCATAAGTCTTCTCCATTCCTTCCGGAACCCGACACACGAGCAGATGTTGCGGGATATGGTACTCACCAAGCGTCCTGGGTTTGCAATATCCCTCTCCTCAGAGGTAATGCCGGAGGTACGGGAATATGAGCGGACTTCCACCACGGTGGCCAACGCCTATGCCGTGCCTGTTGTACGCCGATACCTGGGAGAACTGCAAAGGGGATTAGCTGAACTGGGAGTCAGCGGGCGGCTTTATATCATGCTCTCTACCGGGGGTATTGCCTCTATTGAGACGGCCGTCAAACACCCGATCCGGCTTCTTGAATCTGGCCCTGCGGCTGGGGCCCTGGCCGCTGCCTGGACAGGCAAACAGGCAGGGCAGCAAAATCTCATCTCTTTCGACATGGGTGGCACCACGGCCAAAATCTGTATCATCGAAGAGGGTGAACCCGTTCGGGTCAACGAGTTTGAGGCAGGCCGCGTGTATCGTTTCAAGAAAGGTAGCGGTTTGCCCATTAAGATCCAGGTCATTGAGATGATAGAAATCGGCGCAGGAGGCGGCAGCATCGCCAGCGTAAGCCCACTCGGCCTCCTTAAAGTAGGGCCAGAGAGTGCGGGAGCCACCCCCGGACCTGTCTGTTATGGTCTGGGCTCCAAGGTTCCTACGGTTACGGATGCCGATCTCATCCTAGGGTACCTGGACCCCGATTTCTTTCTTGGAGGTAAAATGAAACTGATCCCGGGACTCTCCCGGACAGCTCTGGCAGAAGAACTCTCCCGGCCTCTCAGCCTCACTGTGGAGCGGGCCGCGTGGGGGGTTCACGAAGTGGTAAACGAGAACATGGCCAACGCTGCTCGTATCCATGCCGTGGAGAAAGGGGTGGACCTCCGACGCTTTTCCCTTGTGGCCTTTGGCGGCGCCGGACCCGTACACGCATACCAGGTTGCAGAGAAACTCCGTTTGAAGACCATCATTGTGCCCCCGGGTGCTGGCGTGAGTTCTGCCTTTGGGTTTCTAGTGGCCCCCATGGCTTTTGATTTAAGCAGGAGCTATTTGGCACGTCTGGAAGAGATAGAGTGGAATCATCTGGATTCCATTTATGTTGAAATGGAAGCAGAGGGCCGCGAACTCCTTCTAGAAGCCGGTGTGCCCTCTGAGGATGTGAGATTCGTGCGCTCTGCGGACATGCGTTACAAGGGCCAGGGGTTTGAGGTGGCAGTGCGGCTCCCTGGGGGAGAATTGAACCGGGGGAGTTTCAAACAGTTGGGCGACTCGTTTGAGCGGGAATACCGGAACAAGTATCAGCGTACATGCCCGGAAATTCCCATTGAAGGTGTCAACTGGCGCCTTACGGCATCAGGGCCACGTCCTGAGATTGAGGCCGGGAGGTGGTGGTCCCCAGGTGAGAGCCTTTCGAATGCACAAAAAGGCGAGCGCAGGGCTTACCTTCCTTCTTCGGGGGCTTACGTCAATTTTCCGGTTTACGATCGTTATTGTCTGCCCTTCGGCACCGAATTAACAGGGCCGGTCATTATAGAAGAGCGGGAGAGCACGCTAGTCATAAATGGACCTGGACGAGCACGGGTGGACGATCTCGGCAACATCCTAGTCCGACTGGGATGATCTTGAATGATTGTTTGCGGAGGCCATCAGGGCCAGGCTTTCCGAATACCGACAAAGCAAAAAGGGTGCTGCTATGAGCTCCAACCATTTTGACCCTATCACCCTCGAGGTTCTCTGGAATCGCCTCATATCTATTGTCAACGAGCAGGCGGCAGCCCTCATGCACGCGAGCTTTACAACGGTGGTGCGAGAGGCCGGCGATCTCTCGGCCGGTGTCTTTGATGAACAGGGAAACATGCTCGCGCAGGCAGTGACCGGAACCCCGGGCCACATAAACACTATGGCTACGTGTGTTCGTCATTTTCTCCGGGAATATCCACTGGCTGTCTTGCGTGAAGGTGACACGTTGATTACCAACGACCCCTGGATAGCCTCAGGCCATTACCATGATTTCACCGTGGTCACACCCGTATTCCACAGGGGAAGGGCAGTGGGCCTCTTCGCCAATACCTGTCACGTCATGGACATCGGCGGACGGGTATTAGGTGCCGATGCCAATTCAGTTTACGAAGAGGGCCTGGCCATTCCTATCATGAAATTGGTGGAAGAAGGACAGATAAATGAGGACCTCATAAAGATCATTGGGGCCAATGTTCGGGTGCCTGAGCCGGTGCTTGGAGATATCCATGCCATGATCGCGGCAAACGAGGTGGGGGGGAAGAAATTAATCGAGATGATGCAGGACTATGGGTTGTCGGATTTGGACGGGCTGTCGGCGGCGATAATCGAGCGCAGCGAATTCTCCATGCGGGCGGCCATTCGGCTCATTCCCGACGGCACATACCGGCACCAGATTGAAGTGGACGGTTTTGAGAAGCCCATTTTGATCAAGCTTGTCCTCACCGTAAAAGATGACCGAATGATCGCTGACTATGCCGGGAGTTCCCCGCAGTCGAGTCGTGGTATCAATGTAGTCTACAACTATACCCATGCTTACACGACTTACCCCATCAAGTGTTCGGTAAGCCCTGATGTGCCCAACAACGAAGGGAGCTTCCGTCCCGTCACTGTGGTCGCTCCAGAGGGCTGTATCCTGAATTGCAAGCGCCCTGCTGCTGTGGGAGCGCGCCACATTATTGGCCACTTTCTGTCAGCTGCCGTTTTTGGAGCGTTGAGCCACGTGCTCCCCGACCAGGTTGTTGCGGAAGGCTCCCAGGGTCTGTGGGTCACCCAATTCGACGGGTTAGACGAACGCGGCGAACAATTCTGCTACGTATTTTTTTCGTCTGGGGGAACCGGGGCGCGCCCCAACAAGGACGGCCTATCGGCCACCGCATTCCCCAGCGGCATCCAAGGCGTTCCTGTCGAGTTGGTGGAGAGTGTCTCACCCCTATTCTTGGAGTGCCGTGAGCTCATCCAGGACAGTGGCGGAGCAGGCAAATTTCGGGGTGGGCTGGGGCAACGTATGGTCCTCAAGGTCCGTTCTAAGGAACCGGTGCAGCATTCGCCAATGTACGATCGCATCCTTTTTGCGGCCAAGGGTTTCAAAGGAGGGCTTTCCGGCAGAAAGGGGCGCATCTATCTGGACGACGGCACTCGTCCTCATGCCAAGACCAAGTACATGCTAAAGCCTGGCCAGCACGTCGTCCTCGAGCTCCCCGGAGGAGGTGGATTCTACCCCCCGGAGGAGCGCGATGTTGAGATGGTTCTTGAGGATGTGATAGACGGCCGGGTGAGTCTTGCCCAGGCAAGAAAGATATATCTCGTGGCTATTGGCTCAGAAACCTTGGCGTTGGACGTGCATGAGACAGAGAAACTCCGTTCAAAAAGATGACAATCATTTTGTAACCCAGGGACAATGTAATGCAAAGCGGGCTTGACAACGAAAAAGGCGGACACTATCGGTATGTTATTTTTGGCATCATATCGATAACTTATATCATGGTCTTCTTCCACCGGATGTGTCCGGCTGTTATCGCCGTTGACCTTCAGGAATACTTCAAGATGAGCGGCACGCTACTGGGCTTGATGAGTTCAGCTTACTTCTACCCATACGCCATCATGCAACTGCCTGTTGGCCTTATGGTGGATTCTTGGGGTCCCCGCAAGACAGTCTCTACCTTTCTGATTTTGGCTGCTTTGGGTTCTGCCATGATGGGGCTCAGTTCAGAGTTGGGCCTGGCTATATTTGGCCGTGTACTGGTTGGAGTTGGTGTGTCAACGGTTTTTGTCTCCAACTTTAAACTCCTGACCGACTGGTTTGAACCCCGCAAGTTCGCCATCATGGGCGGTATTTTCATGGCTATGGGGGGTGTTGGTGTTCTACTCTCAACCACGCCTTTGGCTTGGATAAGTAATCTGATAGGCTGGAGGATGACCTTCGTTGCCGTGGGGCTATTGAGCCTGGTAATGGCCTTTGTGGTCTATAAATTCGTCTTTGATCGGCCGACGGACAAGGGGTGGGCTCTTATCGCTCCCCCCCAAGGGGATGGGGCCAGCCAGAATGTCAGCATCAGAAAGGGACTCAAGATGGTCTTGACCGAGAGGAACTTCTGGCCCATAGCCGCCTGGTCTTTTTTCGTGGTCGGGATATTTTTTGGATTGGCAGGCCTGTGGGGAGGACCCTTTCTGATTCATGTGTATGGCCTGAGCAAGACAGGGGCCGGAGCAGTACTATCCATGTCGGCAGTTGGACTCATCATCGGAAGCCCTTTCTTGGGGATAATGTCCAATCGCTTCGGCAGAAAGCCCGTTCTCATCGGCTCCAACCTCCTC